>NZ_JADDIL010000007.1:0-160775 GCF_020826795.1 Microtetraspora sp. AC03309
TGGCCACGAAGACCGTCGCCTGTGTCACGGGGGCAGAAGGCGCGGGGGAAGGGGGGCAGAGGGCGCGTAGTCAGTAGCGGCGGGGGGCCGACGGCAACGGACCCTCGCTTTCTCGTCAACCGTCGGGGGACCAGGAGAACAGAGGAAGCCCTTGATGTCGTACGGGCCGGGATTCAGGAGGGACCCGCAGGGCCGGGTCCGCTGGAGTGAGAACGGCAGATGGACGGAGTACGTCCGAGACCCGGGCGGGACGATCCGCAGAGACGGAAATGTTCCCGTCTCGTCGCCTCCGTCCTCGTCGCCGCTGCTGGGGGTCGATCCGCCGCGCAGGGAGGGAACGCGCCCCACAGCCGGGTCCGGGGGCGAGTCCGGGGGCGGGGGCGCCGCGATCGGCGGCGCGGTCGTGGGAGTCGGCGGCGTCGGTCTTTTCGTGGTGTTCTTCCTGCTGGTCATCTTTTTGTGGCAGCTGCGCTGGATCCTGTTGATCGGCTGGCTGGCCATGGCGGTGGCCGGGGTGCTCCTGTACCGGCGCGGCCGGCTCCGTGGGCGTCCTCTCGTGTTCGGAGTGGTGGCCTGGATCACGCTCGGCTGCCTGTGCATGACCGGCTTCGGGTTCCAGTCGTCCTACGAGGAGGGCCAGAAGCGGACCACGGCCGAGGAGTCGCGCGAGGAGGCCGAACTGACCGCCCGGGAGATTTCGGCGACCCAGAATTCCCTGGCGAGGATGGCCGACGACCCGCATGACTTCTGCTCCAACCGGATGTCCGATGGCGCGGATGACGCGCTCGCCGAAAGGGAGGGCACGTCCTCCTGCTCCGAGGCCGTCGAAGGACTCGCCGCCAGGCTCGGGCCGACCGGCCTGCACGCCTTGAGCGGTCTGGAGATGACGAAGATCTCCTCTGTGTTCGACGAGGACCGCTACCTGCAGCGTTCCACATTCCAGCTCGGCCCCAACCCGCTCGGCTGGACACGGATCGAGATGAGCGTCGGCACGATGTATGGCTTCGTGATCCACTCGTTCCAGTGACCGGCGGCGGGTTCTTCCCTGCCCACCTGCGCGGGGGGTCCGCGTCGCCCGGGTGCCGGTGTAGGCGAAGGGGTTCAAGGGCGCGGCCGCGTACATCCACGTCTTCCACGACGCGGGGCGCGGGAAGGTCTGCGCGTTCCTCAACTCCTCGGCTTCAACGTGGGGGGTGAGCAAGCACATGCGGGACATCGGACGTGGCTGCGCACTGGCCTGGGGCCGTGTCTCGTGGGGGCCGCACTACGGCCTCATGGCCACGAAGACCGTCGCCTGTGTCACGGGGGTGGAGGGAGCGTAGTCAGTCGCGAGACGGGACCGACGATCACTCTCTCGTCAACCCACGGGAGGACCAGCAGAACAGAAGGAGGCAGTGCAGGAGTGGTTGATCGGCCGATTGTTTCGCGGCAGCTCACTACGCAGCGGATCGAGCCCGAATTCCATGGGGAGCGTCATATTCGACAGCACGCATCGGTATTTTCGCTTCGCCCTGTCCGGGACAGCGCATCATCAAGGAGGGCAACGCTGTGACCAATCAACCGGATGGCTTGACCCCTCACGAGCGGGCGCTTCTCTATACCTGCGAGATCGCTGTCCAAGTTCTCGACAAGGGGGCGCTGTCGGTTCCACCGGTGCCATCGCCGGTCCGATTACTGGAGAACGAGAGGATCCTGGCGCAGGGGCCCGCGTCGGTCTCCCAGTTCAAGCCCAAGGGGAACGGCTCCTACACCCCGGCAGGCTTCGCCGACGGCATCGGCGTGAGCAAGGTATCCGATATCGCGTGGAACCAGTTCAGCCAGAGCATGATCACAGAAATGCGCCGCAGGCAGGCGAAGAAGGACATGGTTCCGCGCTGGTTCAACTACGGCGTCGGGCACGCGCTGTTCACCAACGGACGCGTGATCCTGCCCCAGTTGGGCCGGCATCGGAACCTGTTCTGGGACTTCGGTGAATGCTCGTGGATCGACCTTGAGGGCACCAGCAGCCTGCTACTGATCGACGGCCAGGTGACCACCAGGATCCAATCCGACTGGGCGTGCCTGGGCTTTCTGATGGGCGCCGCCTACTACATCCAGACTCACCCCAAGCTGATGGACGGCTCGTGGTTGCCGATGGGCATCGAGGAATATTTCACCCGCCAAGGGTATGAGTGCGCCCCCGCCCGCCAACTGCTCATCGACGCCACCAACAAGCGGGGAAAGTGGGCCGGCCGATGAAACCTCTCATCGTGCCGGGCCCCGCGCGCCGGGGCTCAGTAGTACGTCGTTGGGTCACGAAGTACTGCTAGCGCGTGGGGAGGTTGCGGAGGGCCTCGCGGCGGCTCAGGCCGGAGATGCCGTGGTGGTCGACGTAGCGGACGACCTCGTCCGGCTTGGTCTTCGCGTACTCGCGCAGGGCCCAGCCGATGGCCTTGCGCGCGAAGAAGTCGATGTCCGACAGGCTCGGCTCGATGCACGCGTACAGCAGCGCGGGGTCGGTCCGCTCCTTGAAGGAGTTCTGGCAGAGGATCGCGGTGCGCCGTTTCCACAGGTCGGGGTCGTGCGCCCACTCCAGCATCAGCGGGCGCATGGTCTCGGGGTAGAGCCGCAGCAGCGTGCCGACCCGGTGGACGGCGATGTCGTCGACCAGGTCCCACCAGGCGCCGGTGACGACCATCTCCTCGTACATCGGGATGGTGTAGAGCGTCTGCCAGGACCGGTAGTAGCGATGCGAGGACAGTTCGATCGCGGCGTACCGCTCCTCGCGGTATTCCGCCTCGCGCCAGAGCGCGAGGACCGCCTTGCGCCACTCGGGGGCCGAGCCCAGGCGGTGCTCGGTGAAGACCCGCTTCAACGCGTTGCGCCGGGGGACGGCCTGCACACCGAGGAACGGCATGCCGGACTTCATGTACGCCTGCATGGCCGGCGCCTTGGCCGGGTCGGCCGCCTCGGTGAGGGCATGCCGTACGGCCTTGAGGAGCATCATGGCTGCTGGCTGGCGCGGTCTCCGGTGGAGACGCCGTCGAACAGCACGGTGATGTAGTGCTCGGCCAGCCCGGTGGTGTCGAGGCGGCCACCCGGGCGGAACCAGCGCACCGCGACCCAGATCGTGTCGCGGATCATCCGGTAGGTGAGCTTGGGATCGAGGTCGTCACGGAACAGCCCCTCGGCCTGGCCGCGCTTGATCTGCTCGACCCACATCCGCTCGACCTCGTCCTCGGCCTTGACCAGGTAGCCGAAGCGGTCTCCGGGGATGGAGCGGAGGTAGTTCCAGTCGTTCTGCATCACCGTGATGGCCGCCCGGTGCGGCTCCAGTGTGCCGAACCCGATCCGTACCATCTCGGACAGGACGGTGCGCGCGTCGCCCCCGCTCTCCAGGACGGCCCGGTAACGGGCGGTGAGATCCTCGAGGAAGGTGCGCAGCACCTCGTCGACGATCGTCTCCTTGGAGTCGAAGTGGTGGTAGAGGCTTCCTGAGAGGATGCCGGCCTCGTCGGCGATCTGGCGGACGGTGGTCGCCTGGAAGCCCTTCCGTGCGAAGAGCTCCGCCGCGAGCTTGACGAGATGGTCACGCCGCTCGGACGCCGAGCCCGAGGTGACGGCCCTTTTGGTCGTGCCCTGGCGTCTCACCGGGGCAGCGGTGGCGCCTCCGGAGTTCTTTCGCTGGTTCACACCACCATTATGAGGCTCCGAGCAATGGCTTGCTCGCCCAATGCCCGTGAGAGTCACCTGCTCACCGCGCTTTGGTGACGATAGCCAAGCGCTTGTTACAAACCCGGGCTTGCGCAACCTGGCATCGCGAACATCACTTATTGTGCAGGATCCTTCCTATGGTGAAATTGGGGTATCCGTTTACCTTGGGAGTGGCCTCGGGGGAGCCGCTTCCCGACGGGGTCATCCTGTGGACCCGTCTCGCCCCCGAGCCGCTGCATCCCACGCGGCCGGGCGGCATGCCGAACCAGACGGCGACAGTTCAGTGGGAGATCGCGGAGGACGAGAAACTCGCCCGCGTGATCCAGTCCGGCACGGTCGCGGCGCAGCCCGACTGGGCGCACAGCGTGCACGTCAGAGTCTCGGGCCTGCGGCCCGGCACGGACTACTTCTACCGGTTCTCGGTGGACTCGCACCGAAGCCCGGTCGGCCGGACCAGGACCGCTCCCGATCCCGCGTCCACCGCACCCGTGCGGTTCGGGGTTGTATCGTGCCAACGCTACGAGCACGGGCATTTCACGGCCCTGCGGCACCTCGCCGACGAGCGGCCCGAGGTGATCCTGCACCTCGGTTCCTACATATACGAGTACGGCAAGCCGAAGAATCCCGGACCGGGCCGGTACGTGCGCCCGCTGGAGTCGGAGGCGGAGTGCGCGACGCTCGGGGCCTACCGGGACCGGTACGCGCGTTACCGGATGGATCCCGATCTGCAGGCCGCGCACGCCGCCGCGCCATGGCTGCCCGTACCCGACGACCACGAGGTGCGCGACGGTTACGCGGGCGTGCTGCCCGGGAACGGCACCAGCCCGGCGGCCTTCCTCAAGCGGAGGACGGCCGCGTTCAAGGCGTACTACGAGCACATGCCGCTGCGGGCCCGGCCGACCGGGGCGGCCCTGCAGGTCTACCGCTGGAGGCCGTACGGCCGGGTCGTGGACTTCGTGCTGGCCGACACGCGCCAGTACCGCGACGGCGGCGACATGCTCGGAGCGGCGCAGGAAGAGTGGCTGATCGGGCGGCTGCGGAGCGCGACCGCGCGCTGGAAGGTCCTGGGCCAGGCGGTGTTCTTCGGCCGCCGGGTCCTCCCGGAGCCGACGGCGGGTGCCGGCGCGTGGGACGCCTATCCGGAGAGCCGCGCCCGCGTGCTGGCCGAGGCGCCAGACGGACTCGTCGTGCTGAGCGGTGACGAGCGGGGTGGCTGGGCGGGCGACCTGCGGGCCGACTGGGCCGATCCGGGATCGACGGCGCTGGGGGTCGAGTTCGCCGGCACCTCGGTGACGAGCATGCCACCGGAGACCGACGGCCGCGCCGTCCTCGAACTCAACCCGCTCCTCCGGTTCTTCGACGGCCACCGCGGCTACATGTCCTGTACGGCCGACATGGACGGCTTCCGGGCCGACTACCGGGCGGTGGAGTACGTGGACCGACCGGGGGCTCCCGCCTCCACGGTCGCCGCTTTCGCGGTCGAGAACAACGAGCTCCGCCAAATAGGAGGTGAGGCAGGCTAGCGAATAGGAAACTTTCCTATTAGATTGCGGGCATGCGTGAACTGGTGCGCCTCGCCGACACTGTCATCCTGCCCGGCTTCCCCGGGACGGCGCCCCCGGACTGGCTGCGCGGGCGGCTCGCCGAGGGACTGGCCGGAGTCGTGCTGTTCTCACGCAACGTCCAGAGCGCGGGGCAGCTCGCCGACCTGACCGCCGCGCTTCGCGCCGAGAACCCGCAGGTCCTGGTCGGGATCGACGAGGAGGCCGGCGAGGTCACCCGGCTGGAGGCCAGCACGGGCAGCTCCCGGCCGGGCAACTACGCCCTCGGCGTGGTGGACGACGTGGAGCTGACCGAGCAGGTCGCCCGCGACGTGGGGCGCGACCTGGCCGCCGCGGGGATCAACCTGGACTTCGCGCCCGCGGCGGACGTCAACTCCAACCCGGACAACCCGGTCATCGGGCTGCGGGCGTTCGGCGCGGACCCCGACCTGGTCGCCCGGCACACCGCCGCCTGGATCCGCGGCCTCCAGTCCGTCGGCGTCGCGGCCTGCGCCAAGCACTTCCCCGGGCACGGGGACACCGCGGTGGACTCCCACCACGGCGTCCCCCGGGTCACGGTCTCCCGTGAGGAACTCGCCGAAGCGGAGCTGTGGCCGTTCCGCGCCGCGATCCAGGAGGGCGTGCGCTCGATCATGACCGGCCACCTGCTGGTCACCGCGTACGACGACGGCCTGCCCGCGACGCTCAGCCCGCGGATCCTGACCGGGCTGCTCAGGAACGAGCTCGGCTTCGACGGCCTGATCGTCACCGACGGCATCGAGATGGCCGCCGTGGCCGGGGTGCACGGCCTGGGAGGCGCGAGCGCCATGGCCGTCGCCGCGGGCGCGGACGCCGTGTGCGTCGGCGGGGAGAACTGCGACGAGGAGACGGCCGAGCACATCCGCCGCGCCATCGTCGCCGCGGTCGTCGAGGGGCGGCTGCCCGAGGAACGGCTCGCGGAGGCGGCCCGGAGGGTCCGCGACCTGGCGGCATGGCAGGCCGCAGAGCGGGCGGACGGGCGGGCGGGGAGTCCCGGGACCAACGGGAGCGGTCCCGGGACTCCGGCGGACATCGGTCTCGTGGCGGCCCGGCGCGCGATCCGGGTCACTCGGCGCGCGGGGGCGTCCGGCCTGCTGCCGCTGGTGGAGGCGCCGCACGTGGTCGAACTCGCCCCGGAGACCAACCTCGCCATCGACAAGCACATGCCGTGGGGAACGGCCGAGCCGCTCACCCGGATGCTTCCGGGGACCACCGTCACCCGCCTGCGTGAGACGGACGTGGCGGACGGCGTGCCCTCGGCGGCACTCGGCGGGGCGGCCGGTCGGCCCCTGGTCGTCGTCGTACGGGACGCCCACCGCTACCCGTGGCAGATGGACACGGTGTCCCACCTGCTCTCCGCCCGTCCGGACGGCGTGGTGGTGGAGATGGGCCTGCCGGGCCGTACCGACCTGGGGGCGGTCCACATCGCTACTCACGGGGCCGCGCGCGTCTGCGGGCAGGCCGCCGCCGAGGTGCTCACCGGGCGCGCCTGACCGCCCGCCCTTTCCGCGGGTCACGCCCGTTCTCAACAGGGGCCTTCGGACCCTGGACAGATCATGTGGACTCCGAGAAAACTGTCGGAGATCACGGTGGAAAGGGTCGATGAATGGGCATCTGCGAGGGTCGGGTCGTCGTGGTGACCGGGGCGGGACGCGGCATCGGGCGCGCGCAAGCCCTGGAGTTCGCGCGGCAGGGGGCGAAGGTCGTCGTCAACGATCTCGGCGCCGGACCACACGGCTCCGGCGGCTCCGGATGCCCGGCCCGCGACGTGGTGGACGAGATCCGCTCCGCGGGTGGCCAGGCGGTCGCCAACGGCGACGACGTCGCGGACTGGGACGGAGCGGCACGGCTCGTCAAGACCGCGCTGAGCGCTTTCGGCGGGCTGGACGTCCTGGCCGGCACCATCGGGTTCACCCGCGACCGCGCGCTGGTGTCGATGACCGAGCGGGACTGGGACGACGTGATCCGCGTCCACCTCAAGGGGCACTTCCTGCCGCTTCGGCACGCCGCCGCGTACTGGCGGGAGCGCGCGGCGGCGGGGCACCCCGTGGACGCCCGCGTGATCAACACGTCGTCGGGCGCCGGACTGTACGGCCGCGCGGGACAGGGCAACTACGCGGCCGCGACGGCCGGGATCGCCGCGCTCACCCAGGTCGCCGCCGCGGAGCTGGACGCGTACGGCGTCACCGTCAACGCGATCGCGCCGATCGCGTCGAACGCGGCGGCCGGGGCGGACGGGACGACGGACGGAGGCGCGGCGGACAGAGGGGACGCCGACGCCGTGGATCCGGCCGATGCCGCGTCCCTCGCCGTCTGGCTCGGCTCCGCCGGGGCGCGGCATGTCACCGGCCGCGTCTTCGAGGTGGGAGGCGGGGCGATCTCCCTGGCGACCGGGTGGCGGCACGGCCCACGGGCCGGCCGTGGCGAATGGGACCGCGCCGACGTGGGCGCCGCCGTCGCCGGGCTCCTCGCCCACGCGCCCGTCCCCGTTCCCGTGTACGGCTTCGCCTGACGTCCACCCGCGTGCCGCCTCTTCGTCGACATGTCCGTACGATTTTTAGGTACTGACACGACATGATGGGAGTGCGATGAAGGTCGCCTACGTCACCTTCGCCGATCCACTGGGCCACGACGACGAGCGGGAGACCGCGCTCGCGGCCTGGCTGGGAGCGGGCGTCGAGGGCACACCGGTGCGATGGGACGATCAGGACGTCGACTGGTCCTCCTTCGACGCCGCGGTGGTCCGGTCCACGTGGGACTACATCGACCGCCGGGACGAGTTCGTCGCCTGGGCCCACCGGACCGGGGAGGGGACCCGGCTGCTGAACCCCGCGACCGTGCTGGAGTGGAACACCGACAAGACCTACCTGCGCGACCTCGGCGTGCCGACCGTCCCCACGCACTGGAGCGACGAGGGCATTCCCGAGTGGGACGAGTACGTGGTCAAGCCCGCGATCTCGGCGGGCGCGCGCCACACCATCAGGACCGCCGACCGGGCCGTGGCGGAGGCGCACGCCGCCGAACTCGTCCGCCAGGGGCGGACCGTCATGGTGCAGCCGTACCTCGACACCGTCGAACACGAGGGCGAGTTGTCCCTGCTCTACTTCGGCGGCCAGTTCAGCCATGCCGTACGGCGGCATCCGATGCTGGCGGGGGGCGGCCAGGAGCTCGACCTGAACAACAGGGCGACCCTGCGCGACCCGGACACCGACCAGTTCGAGGTCGCCGAGCTCGTGCTCAGCAAGGTATCCGAGGAACTGCTCTACGCGCGGGTCGACCTCGTCAGGATGCCGGACGGTGAGCCCGTGCTGATCGAGCTTGAGCTCACCGAGCCGTACCTGTTCCTCCGCTACGAGCTGGACGCCCCCGATCTCTTCGCGAACGCCCTGGTCTCGATGCTCCGGGGTTAACCCCGGGGCAGGCCGAGGGTGCGCTCGGCGATGATGTTGCGCTGGATCTCGCTCGAACCGGCATAGATCGTGTCGGCCCGGCTGAAGAGGTACAGCCGCTGCAGGTCGTTCAGGTCGTACGGCTCGCCGTCGGCGACCAGACCCGCCCGTCCCTGGACGGCCTGCGCCAGCTCGCCCAGCCTGCGGTGCCACTCGGACCAGTAGAGCTTCCCGATCGACACCTCGGGGCCCGGCTCGCCCGCGCTCAGCGAGGTCATCGTGCGCAGGGCGTTGAGGCGCATGATCTCCAGCTCCAGCCAGGACTGGGTCAGCCGGTCCCGCAGCACGGGGTCGTCGATCGCGCCGGACCCGCGGGCCGCCTCGATCACCGCGGCGAGCTCGCGCCGGAAGCCGATCTGCTGGCCCAGCGTGGACGCGCCGCGCTCGTAGCCGAGCGTGGCCATCGCGACCCGCCAGCCGTCGCCGGGCTCGCCCAGGATGTTCGCGGCGGCCGTACGGGCGCCGTCGAAGAAGACCTCGTTGAACTCTCCGGTGCCGGTCATCTGCGTGATGGGCCTGATCTCGATCCCCGGCTGGTCCATCGGGACGAGCAGGTAGGACAGGCCGGCGTGCCGCTGGGAGCCCGCTTCGGTACGGCACACCACGAAGCACCAGTCGGCGACGTGGGCGAGTGAGGTCCAGACCTTCTGCCCGGTGATGACCCACTCATCGCCTTCGAGCACGGCCTTGGTCTGCACGTTCGCGAGGTCGGAACCGGCGTCCGGTTCCGAGTAGCCCTGGCACCACAGCTCCTCGCCCCGCTGGATGGGTGGGAGGAAGCGGTCCTTCTGCTCCGGCGTGCCGAAGTCGAGGATGGTCGGGCCGATCAGGCCCTCGCCGATGTGGCCGACCCGCGCCGGTGCGTTCGCCCGGGCGTACTCCTCGTAGAACACGACCTGCTCGTCCAGCGTCGCGTCACGGCCGCCGTACTTGCCCGGCCAGCCGAGGCAGGTCCAGCCCGCTGCGCCGAGGTGGCGCTCCCAGGCGACCCGCAGGTCGTGGCCCTCGTGCTCGCGCCCGGGGCCGCCCAGGCCGCGGGCGTCGGCGAACTCGCCGGTCAGGTTGGCCTCCAGCCAGTCCCTGACCTTTTCTCTGAAGCTCTCCAGCGTCATGCGTGGAACCGTCCGTAATCTCCGCGGAAGAAGACGAGCGGATTGCCGTCCTCGTGCTTGTCGAGCCCATGGACACGGGCCACCACGATGACGTGGTCTCCAGCCGGATGCTCCGCCTCGATCGTGCAGTCGAGCCATGCGAGCGCCCCGTCGAAGACGGGGCCGCCCGCGGGCGAGAGGCTCCAGGACAGGCCGGCGAACTTGTCGCCGCCCCTGGCCGCGAGCTGGTCGCACACCTGCCGTTGCGTGTCGGCGAGCACGGTGACACACAGCGGTCCCGCCGCCTTGACCCGGGGCCAGCTCGTGCTGGTGTGGGCCACGCAGAACGCCACCAGCGGCGGATCCAGGCTGACCGAGGTGAAGGAGTTGGCCACGAGGCCGTACGGCAGGCCGGTCTCGGCGTCGATCGCGGTGACGGCGACGACTCCGGTGGCGAACCGGCCGAGCACGTTCCTGAAGTGCTTTCCGTCGGAGGGATCGGAGAGGGAGGCGCGCTGCCCGATTCGGCCGGGACGGCCGCTCCGGTGGCCGGGGCGTCCGTCGGCCGACGGCAGGGCGGGCTCGCTCGCGGGATGGCGGGGCGCGGGGCCGTGCGACGCGGGACGTACGGTGTCCGGCGCGATCAGCCGGGCCGCGTCGGTGCTCATCCTGGCGCTTCCTCCTCAGTCCCGTCCGTGTCCTGCGCACACCTTAGCAAGCGCTTGGTAGGGCGCAATGGCGACCCCTGATGAGTGTCAAGCCGGATACGGGCTTCGTCATTCCCGATGACCTCTATGTGGTGGTCTGTGGCAGCAGGTGCGTGCACGTGACCAGGGAGAACGCCGCGCGCGGCTCTCGCCGCTCCTCGCTGAAAGCGTGGGTCGAGTGGCCTGCCGTGCGCTGGAGGAATCCCGCTGAGTGGGAGCGCGAAAGGGAAGGCGCGGAAGATCGCGGAAGAGGCGGCACGGGAACGGCCGCGCAAGAGGCGGCGTGGGTGTCTCCCGGTGCGACGAAGGCGAGGAAGGCGAACCGGCCCGCACGACGAAGGCGAGGAAGGCGATCCGGCCCGCACGAGGAAGGCGGAAGGGGAACCGTCCTTCACGAGGAAGACGCGAGGAAGAGAGGCGTCCGCGTGGGAGTGCGCGGGCGGGGAGTGTCTGGAAGGACCGCTCCAGCGGCCTGGAGATGACGTGACGCGTCCTGGCGGGCGTGGGGGGCCCGCCAGGACACGTCACGCTCCGGGCGAGACGGTCACGACCCCGGCGAGGGTTGGGGTCGTGGCCGTCTTTGATCGCGCGGAGTCCGTGGCGGCCGGTCGTCCTCGCCGGGACCGGCCGGTCCTGTCTGGTAACGCCTGATCAGCAGTGCGGCGCCGGCCGGATCGTCCGCCGGATGCGTCACGACGACATCGCCCTCATTCCAGGCGAAGACCCCGTTCTCGCACCAGACGGTCAGTTCGGTAGATACCGACGGCACTGACATCCCGCTTCCGCTGCTCTGGTAGGTGTGAGGGACCGCTTGCGGCGCCCCCGCTCCCATTGGATGTATTTGTACCAACGTTTGGATAATGCGCGGTCCGCGCGCTCAGGTCAAGTGGTTGTTTGCAGCAAGACAGAGATCGTCTAAATTTGTTGGCACAAAAGGGTAGATTGAGGGAAAATGGCACGATCGTCGCTCTACCAGCAGGTGGCCGCCGAGTTGCGGAAGGCCATCTACGTGGGAGCGCTCGGGCCAGGAGACCAGATCCCCACCGAGGCCGAGCTCATGGAGGCCCACTCGGTCAGCCGCAACACCGTGCGGCTGGCGCTGGGAGAGCTTGAGAACGAGGGCCTCATCCTCAGGATGCGCCGTCGTGGAACGTTCGTACGCGAGCGCCGCCCGCTCCTCATCCGCCCGCAGGACGAACTGTCGTCCCTTCGCGCGGGCGAGCCCCGCATCGACGCCTTCGTGCACGCCGTCACCTCCGAGGGGCGCGAGGCGGGCCAGGACATCGAGGTCGCCATCGTCCAGCCTCCGGAGGACGTGGCGACCCGGCTCGCCCTCGCCGGCCGGGCCCTCGCCGTCGTCAGGCGCCGGCTCCGCTTCGTGGACGGCCAGCCGTACAACACGAACGACTCCTACTTCCCGTACGCCTTCGTCGCCGAGTCCGAGATCGCCCGGCCCCGCGACATCAGAAGGGGCGCGAACCGGGTGCTCGAAGAACTCGGGCACCCCCAGGTCCGCGTCATCGACGACATCTCCGCCCGGATGCCGACTCCCGACGAGTCCGCGCGCCTCCAACTGGAGCCGGGTACGCCCGTCGTCGTCTATGTCCGGGTCGGATACGACCCGGAGGACGTGCCCGTCCGCGTCGCGGTGTCGGTGCTTCCCGCCGACAAACACCTCATCAGGTACGAGCTGGAAGCCCGTTGACGCGCCACGGATCCCCCGTCGACTGACGGGGCGTTCCCCCTCGTTCCTCCCCGTGGGCGACCGCGGGGCCCGCTCGCCGTCGCACGAGTCCAGGCCTGCCCCCTCCATGCGCTGGAGAAGGCCGCCATCCGGCGGGCGAACGCCGCTGGAAGGCCGTTCCCGCTAGACGCCTGTCGAGGCCGCGCGGAGGCGTACACCCTCCATCGGTGACTTTCCGTGTTCATCGCACCACTGAAAGGAATCGACCATGCCGTCCCACATCATGCTGCCCGCGAAGTTCACCCTCCGCCGGGCCACCCACGGCGACCTTCCGTCCGTGCTCGCCCTGCTCGCCGACGCCGCGAAGTGGCTCGACTCCCAGGGGGTACGGCAGTGGCCGGCGGCGGGCTTCCCCGCCTCCCGGATCGAGCCGCTCATCGACGCGGGCGTCATGTACGTCCTCGACGACGGGGCGGGCACCGCCGCGACGGTCGCGCTCGACGGCCACGCCGATCCCGAGTTCTGGGGACGGGCAGATCGTCCCGACAGCGCGCGCTACGTCCACAAGCTGGCGGTAAGCCGGACGTACGCCGGAAAGGGGCTGGGCGAGGCGCTCCTCGACTGGGCCGGGCTGCGCGCGGCCGCCGAGGGCAGGCGCTGGCTCCGGCTGGACTGCTCGAAGGACAACCTCCGGCTCCAGCGCTACTACGCCGAACTGGGATTCCGGCACGTCAGGACCGTCGACCTGGCCCACAGGGCGTCGGGGGCGCTCTTCGAACGGCAGGCGGGCGCCACCGTGACATCCGCCCGCACAAGGTACTGATCGCATGCTGAACAGGGCGCATGCCGTACAGCGTGGCAAACGGACCGGCTACTGTTCGGTACATGACCGCACCGCTGCTGGAAGTGATCGCGCTGGATGTGCGTGACGCCGTCGCCGCCGAGGAGGGAGGAGCCGACCGCCTGGAGATCGTGTCCGACATGGCCTCCGGTGGGCTCACCCCCTCGGCGGACGTGGTGGCCGCGATCTCCAGCGCGTGCGCGCTGCCCCAGATGGTGATGTTGCGGTGCAACGCGGGCTTCACGGCGACCCCCGAGGAGCTCGACCGGCTCCGCGACGACGCCAAGGAACTGGCCAGGGCGGGGGCGGGCGGCTTCGTGTTCGGCTTCCTGACCGCCGAGGGCGCGGTCGACATGGAGGCGACCGAGGCGCTCATCCACGCGGTCGCCCCGTTGCCGTGGACCTTTCACCGGGCGGTCGACCACGCCGCCGACGTCCGGGCCGCCTGGCGTGCCGTACGGCTGCTGCCGAACCTGGCCACCATTCTCACGTCCGGCTCCCCGAAGGGGGTCGGCGACGGCCTGCCGGTGCTGCGCGAACGCACCGACGCCGGAGACGGCGAGATCATCATGGCGGGAGGCGGGCTGAAGCAGGAGCACGTCCCCGTGCTGAAAGACCGCGGCGTGCGCGCCTTCCACGTCGGCAGCGCCGTACGCGAATCCTGGATCGACCCCGTGGACCGGACCCGGGTCCGCGCTTGGCGCCACCTCCTCGATCGCGCCTGATCGACCCCGCACTTCGGAGGCGGGTCAGAGAGACAGGGCGTGGTCGGCCCGGCGCAGGGCGGCCATCAGGCTCCTGATCGTGGCGGGTTCGTCCATCACGCCGCCGCCCGCGTCCCGTCGCTGCTCCCACGCCTCGACCCGGGCGCAGTACTCCTCGTAGTTGGCCAGATGGAACGCGTACACGGCCGCGTAACGGCTGACCAGATGTGAGGGATGCATGTCCCAGCCCTGGTAGAAGCCGTTCGACAGGGAGTGGGCCACCAGCGCGGCGTGCCGGGCCCACAGCGCGCGCACGTCCTCGGTCCGGTCGGAGGCGGGGTGGGCGGCCAGCGAGCCGTCGGACAGCTCCACGCCGGTCCCGGCGAACGCGACGCGCATGACCTCCCTGGCGTGATCGCACACCGGGTGGTCCAGCCGCTGCTCGTGCGGCGGCAACCCGCAGGAAGCCGTGTAGTCGAACACCCCGAAGTGCGCCGCGGCCAGGCGCCCCTTGAGCGACCGCACCAGGTCGGGGGAGCGCAGCAGGAAGGCCACGGTCTGCGGCGCCTCGACCTGGATCTCGAACCGCAGGGTGCGCTCCGGCAGGCCCAGCGCGCCCTCCAGAGTCTCCAGGCAGGCCGCGAACTGCCCGAGGTAGGCCTCCATGAGCACCTTGGGGAACGTCACGGTGAAACCCGCGGGCAGACTCCCCACCTGACCGACCACCTCGGTGAGGAACCCGTCGAGCGTCCTGACGCTCCGTACGGGGTCGCCGTCGGCGAACGACTTCACCCGCAGCCCCCAGCGGCGCGGCAGCGTGCCCGCCCGCGCCATCGCGGCCACGGCCGCCGCGGCGCTCTCGACGTGCCGGTCCTCCTCGGCGTCCGGGCGCCGGCCGTACCCGTCCTCGAAGTCGATCCGGAGGTCCTCGACCGGCTCGATCCGCAGCTTTCTGCGGACCCGCTCGTGTACGGGCGCCGCCAGGTCGGGATCGAGCCCGCACAGCGGCGGCAGCTCGCCGGGGGAGAAGAGATGCTCGTGGAGGAGCTCGGTCGCCGTGCGTCCCCAGGCGTCGACGGTGTCCGCGGAGACCTGGTCGGCGGGGACGTACACCGTGTGCACCGGCTGCCAGGTGGGTTCGTCCCCGGTGAATCGTTCCGACTGCTCGCGGTAGGTCTCCTCGAACGCTCCGATGAGCGCGGACGGTGCGGGCAGGGTCGTCTTCATACTCTGATCCTCGCAAAATCGTCCGGAGGGGTCAGGACGAGGCGCCCGCCGTGTCCCGCGGGACGCGACCGCAGGCGGTGAGCATGGCGGGACGTCCGACGATCTTGACGCGTTCGCCCCTGCCCAGGGTCCTGGCGAGGTCGGTCTCCGCCGCCTCGATCGCGAGCCAGTCCTCGTACGTCACCGGGGTGAGGCTCCGCGCGCTCAGGACGTCGTCCAGCTTGGTGCCCGCCGTCCCGGGAGCGACCTCCGCGAGCAGCGTGCGGACGGTCTCGGCGGCGTCGGACTTGTTGGTGCCGATCACGCCGGTCGGGCCGCGTTTGAGCCATCCGGCGACGTACTGGCGGTCGGTTCCCGTCACCTTGCCCGCGACGTTGGGCACGGTGCTGGTCGCGCCGTCGAACGGCACGCCGGGAAGCGCCACGCTCCGATAGCCCACCGAACGGAGCACCATGCCCACCGGGATGGTCTCGTACTCGCCGGTGCCCGTGACCCGCCCCTCCACGAGGTGGGTCCGTTCGAGGCGGAGGCCCTCGACGTGCGCCGTGCCCAGGATCTCCACCGGGCGCAGCCAGAAGCGCACGTCCAGCCTGCGCGGCCGGTTCGCGGGGACCCGCTCCGACCACGAGCGCAGTACGTCGACGTTGCCCCTGATCTGGCGGGAGAGCGCGTCGAGGTCACCCACCTCGACCTCGTCGGGGTAGGTCAGGACGTCGGCGTTCGGTACCTCGCCGAGCTCGCGCAGCTCCTTGAGGGTGAACTTGGCGTGCTCCGCGCCCCGGCGCCCGATCATGTGGATCCGCTTGACCCGTGAGGCGGCGAGCCGGTCGAGCACCTCCTCCGGTACGTCCGTGCCGCGAAGTTCGTCGGCGGTCTTGGCGAGGATGCGCACCACGTCGACCGCGACGTTGCCGACGCCGATCACCGCCACATCCTCGGCGTCCAGCGTGAACATGTCGGCGGGGACGTCCGGGTGGCCGCAGTACCAGTTGACGAAGTCGGTCGCCGCGACGCTGCCCGGCAGGTCCTCGCCCGGGATGCCGAGGTGCCGGTCGACCATCGCGCCGGTGCAGTAGACGATCGCGTCATAGCAGGCCAGCAGGTCGTCGACGGAGACGTCCGCGCCGAGCTCGACGCCGCCGAGGAAACGCACCCCGGGGGATTCGAGCACCCGCCGCAGGTAGCCCGCGATCGACTTGATCGATGTGTGGTCGGGGGCCACGCCGTACCGGACGAGCCCGTAGGGGGTGGGCAGCCGTTCGAGTACGTCGATCTCGATCGGCTCGCCTGACTGCTTGGTCAGGGCCTCGGCGGTGTAGATCCCGGCCGGGCCTGATCCCACGATCGCCACGCGCAACGTCACCATCGCCTCCAAAGCAGGCGTCCTTTACGTGATTCTTTACCACGAGGGCCCCATAGGGCCAGGTCGGCCGCGCCACCGCTCGGTGATCTCTTTTCCCGGGCCGCGCCGGAGCCCGTTCCGGCCGCCCCCGATGTACGGCGTGGCGCCGCCCGTACGGGTGGAATGTCGCGAATGAGGGGTTGCGCGGGGTTGCCGTGACGATCAAAGTTGATCCTCGTGGGCAAAAGGCGGAGAAACCCGGGGACGCACCAGCAGCCGGATGGCACGCTCCCAGACATGAGGGGATTCCGTAGGAGGCAGCCCGAAGGGCATGCGGAGGTCGAGCCGGTGCCGAACGCCCGGCGCTACGAGGCGCTCGGCCGGGTGATGGCGGCGCTGTCCAGCGAGGCGGAGGTGCGCGACGCCTGCCGCGATCTCATGTGGTGGCGGGCGGCGGACGAGAGCTGGCACGTGGAGTGGGGCGACGGCCCCTACGCCTCGGAGGTGGCGGACCTGGTCATCGAGCGGGTCCGCGAGCCGGGGGTAGAGGGCGGCCTGGCCGGTCCGTCCGGCCTGGTCACGCCCACGACGGCGAACCTCGACGTCATGGGCGTCGGCTTCCTGCTGCGCGCGGTCGACCCCCTCGGGCTGGAGCGCCTGCGCACGACTCCCGGTCTGTGGCGGATGTCCGCCTCGATCGAGGGCGGCGGGGAGCCGGGGGGCCGGACCGGCTCCCGGCGGGACTGGGAGGAACTGCTCGGCGGCTGACGCCCGAGTCACATGCCCGACCGTCGGCTCCCGTCGGTCAGAGCACGGTCTGGGCCAGCCGTGCCCGGTGCGCCTGCGGCGGCCCGAAGAGCTGGGCGTCGGAGGTCGCGCGCTTGAAGTAGCGGTGGGCGTCGTGCTCCCAGGTGACGCCGATGCCGCCGTGGATCTGGATGCTCTCCCCGGCCGCCGCCAGGTACGCCTCCGTGCAGTACGACCCCGCGATCGCCGCATAGACCGGCAACTCGTCGGCGGGAGCCGCACAGGCCTGGTAGGCGGCCGACCTGGCCGACTCCACCTGGAGCAGCATGTCGGCCAGCTTGTGCTTGATCGCCTGGAACGAGCCGATCGGACGGCCGAACTGGTGCCGCTGCTTGGCGTAGTCCACGGCCGACTCCAGGCAGCGCGCCGCCCCGCCGACCTGCTCGGCGGCCAGGGCGGCGACGCCGAGGTCGCGGACCCGGTCGCACGGCCCGGCGTCCCCGATTCGCCGGGCCGGAACGCCGTCGAAGGTCAGCTCGACCAGCGGGCGGGTCTCGTCCATCGTGACGTGCGGCCTGCGAGCGGAGGGGACCGCCTCGACCAGGGCGTCGCCGACGTAGGCGAGGACCACGTCCCCGTCCAGCGTGTACGGCGCGACGCCGCTCAGGCGTCCCCCTTCCAGGGTGAGCTCGGCGTCGCCGGGGAAGATGACGGTGGCCGTCACGGTCCCGTCGGCGATGCCGGGGAGCAGCCGCTCCTTGGCCTCGTCGTCTCCCGACTCGTTGATCGCGGATACGGCGAGCACGGCGGTGGGAAGGTAGGGAAGTGAGGACAGGGCCCGGCCGATCTCCTCGCAGACGACCGCCACTTCGGCGAGACCGCAGCCGGCGCCGCCGTACTCCTCGGGGACGGCGAGCCCGGCGACCCCGAGCTCTCCGGCGAACCGGTGCCATGCGGCCTGGTCCGCCGCGCCGGGGTGGGCGTCGAGGAAGGATCGTACGGCGGCGCGCAGCTCGCGCAGTTCATCAGTTGAGGTCACGCCCGGCAGCATAACAAGCGGTTGCTTGTTATCCCTGACCTGGGGAGTATTTTGTCCTGTTTTGGGGTGGATATATACTCGCTATTGCCACTTTCGTATGATTTCGGGGGATCGAGTGGCTGTGGCCTTGGACAAGTTCCGGCGTCGAATGTCGGGCGGACTGCCCGGCGACTTCGCCGACCTGGAACGGTGGGAACGCCGTATCCAGCGTGACATGCTGCTCGGACTCGCCTTGGGCGTGGTCGTCGGAGCACTCGCCGCGCTGGGTGGCGGGCGTGCTCCCGCGCAGGTGTTCGCGGCCGCCGACCCCTATCTCTACCTGGCCGTGGTGATCCTGGCCGGGCGCCTGTCGCTCGGGTTCGGCTGGGCGCTGGTCAACTGCGCGCTCACCGCGTTCGGCCTGATGATCTCCCTGATCCTGGGCGCGGCGATCTTCGGGGGACAGTCCCCGCTGGACGGGGTGGCCGCCGACTCGCTCAACCGCCTGCTGTTCCTCATGGTGCTGAGCGGCGTGCTGGCCTCGCTCACCCGGCTGCGCGGCGTGTGGGGTGACGCCGCGGCGGGCGGGCTCGCCGTCTTCTTCATCATCGACGTCGTCGACAGCTACATGGACCGGATCAACGGCACGGTGCTCCCGACCTGGGAGTGGGCCGCCGCCGCGGCGGTCGCCCTCGGCCTGATCTGCGCCCTGTGTCTGAGGCCCAGCCTGTCGTGCCGGCTGCACGCCTCCGGGATCGCGCTCGTGCTCGGCGTGGTCTACACACTGGCCGTCGCCGTATAAGAGCGGGCGGTCCGCGGCCAGGAGTCGATAGCCTTAGCACATCGTCTCTCATGAGATCACCCATCGCGACCGAGGAGTAGCCGTGCTGCTGCGTATGTCGACCCTGTTCCTGCGCACCCTGCGTGAGGATCCGGCGGACGCGGAAGTGCCGAGCCACAAGCTGCTCGTCCGCGCCGGCTACATCCGCCGGGTCGCCCCGGGCATCTACTCCTGGCTGCCGCTCGGCAAGATCGTCCTGGAGAACGTCGCACGCGTGGTGCGCGAGGAGATGGACCGGATGGGCGCCCAGGAGGTGCTCTTCCCCGCGCTGCTGCCCCGCGACTTCTACGAGCCGACCGGCCGCTGGACCGAGTACGGCGACACGCTCTTCCGGCTCAAGGACCGCAAGGGCTCCGACTACCTCCTCGGGCCCACCCACGAGGAGATGTTCACCGACATGGTCAAGGGGGAGTACTCCTCCTATAAGGACTATCCGGTCACCCTCTACCAGATCCAGACGAAGTACCGTGACGAGGCCCGTCCGAGGGCGGGCATCCTGCGCGGCCGCGAGTTCGTCATGAAGGACTCCTACTCCTTCGACCTCGACGACGACGGTCTCAAGCACTCCTACGAGCAGCACCGCGACGCCTACATCCGCATCTTCGACCGGCTCGGCATCGACTACCGGATCTGCTTCGCCATGTCCGGAGCGATGGGCGGCTCGGCGTCGGAGGAGTTCCTCGCGCCCTGCCCCACCGGAGAGGACACCTTCGTCGCCTGCCACAACTGCGGATACGCGGCGAACGCCGAGGCGGTCACCACGTCCGCGCCGCCCGCGGTGACGGAGGAGCATCCCGCCCTCGAGGTCCTGGACACGCCGAACACGCCGACCATCGAGTCGCTGGTCGACCACGTCAACGAGCACTTCGGTCTCGGGATCACCGCGGCCGACACCCTCAAGAACATCGTCGTGAAGGTGCGCACGCCCGGATCGGACAAGGTCGAGACCCTCGTCATCGGCGTACCCGGAGACCGCGAGGTCGACTTCAAGCGGCTCGAGGCCGCGGTCGCCCCCGGCATCCCGGAGATCTTCGAAGGCGAGGACTTCGCCCGCCACCCCGGACTCGTCCGCGGCTACATCGGCCCGCAGGTCCTCGCGTCCCTGGGCATCACCTACCTCGTCGACCCCCGGGTGGTCACCGGCTCCGCGTGGGTCACCGGCGCGAACGAGCCCGGCAAGCACGCCGCCCACGTCGTCGCCGGCCGCGACTTCCAGCCCGACGGAACCATCGAGGCCGCGGAGATCCGGGCCGGCGACCTCTGCCCGCGCTGCGCCCACCCGCTGTCCATCGACCGCGGCATCGAGATCGGCCACATCTTCCAGCTCGGCCGCAAGTACGCCGACGCCGCCGGGCTCGACGCCCTCGGCCCTGACGGCAAGCCGATCCGCGTCACCATGGGGTCCTACGGCGTGGGCGTCTCGCGCGCGGTGGCCGTGGTGGCCGAGCAGCGGTACGACGCGCTCGGCCTCGTGTGGCCGCGCGAGATCGCGCCCGCCGACGTGCACATCGTGGGCACCGGCAAGGAGAACCAGATCGAGGTGGCGACCCAGCTCGCCGAGGAGCTCGAGTCACGCGGCCTGCGCGTCCTGGTGGACGACCGCCCCGGCGTCTCGCCGGGCGTGAAGTTCAAGGACTCCGAGCTGCTCGGCCTGCCCACCGTGCTGATCATCGGCCGGGGCCTCGCGCAGGGCGTGGTCGAGCTGCGCGACCGCGCGACCGGGACCAAGGAGGAGATCCCGCTCGCCGAGGCCATGGACCGCGTCCTCGCGGCCTGCCGGGCCTGACACGGCACAGGCCCGCCGGGCCCGCACCTTTGTCGGGCCCGCTGGGCCTGACGCCTTCATCGGGCCCGGGCCGACGGGCCCGACGGGACAACCTCCCCTGCCCTGCGGACCCGCCTACTGGGAGACCGGAGCGACCGGTATGCCCTACTGGGAAGCCGCAGGGACCGGCATGCCTTACGGGGAGGCCGCGGGGACCGGTGTGGGCTCGATCTTCACCAGGGGAGAGCCCGAGGTCCTCTCCGCCGGCATTCCCGGAAACGCGCCGACCGCAGGGTGCCAGCCGTACGCGCGGGTCGCGCCCTCCTGCATCGCCTGGGCGGCGAGCCGCCGCAGCGACGCGTCCTCGTCGGCGGCCAGCTCCAGATAGGCGGTGACGACCCGCTCCTCGATGAGCGTGGCGAGCCGCACGGCGTCCGACTGGTCCTTCACCTCGAAAGGAAGCGGATAGGTCGGGGCCGGCTCGGGCGGCGTGCCGCCCCGCTGCACGATCAGCGCGCGCAGCCGATCCCTCCGTGCTCTGTGGGCGTCGAACCCGGCCGTGGCCCTGGTACGCAGCGCGCCCTTGGTCCTTGCCCCGACCACTCCGTAGGCGTACACGGCGGCGTGCTCGGCGGAGAGCACCTTTCCGAGCGGGTCGTTCATCGCAGCCTCCCGAGGGCGATGACGTGCACGGCCTCGCACGCGCCGACGCTGGCAAGGAGCTGGGACAGGACAGGGGACGCCCCCGCCATCTGTCCGGGCCTGGCTGCCGCGGCCCGGCGTTCCGCGCCGCGCAGATCTGCCAGCGAGACGTCGGACGAGTGCGACGCGGACGGCGTGGCCGTGGCGGTCGTGGACGCGGAGGGCCCGGCCGTCGAAGGCGTGGACGGTGCGGGTGCGGACGATTCCGCTCCCTCCGGAAGCATGCGGCGCATGGCCGCCAGGTGGGCCAGGTGGCGCTGCTCGAACGGCTGAAGCGCGGTGGCCAGGTCGGTCAGAGAGAGCGCGGCCCGCCGGTAGAGGGCGACCGTCTTCTCCTTGTCCGCGATCAGCGACCTGAGCAGCACCGTCTCGGGATCGGGAGGCCCCGACGGGCGGGGTTTCGCGGCGGGGGTAGACGAGCAGCCCGAGACGAGCATGCCGGCCGCGGTGGCGCCCAGCAGGGAGCGTCTCGTCAGCGTCGATCCTCCGTCCACGACACAGCATCGTAAGGGGGAAGGTGCGGTACTCGCCGCCAGGCGTGGCGCTCTTTCCGCCCCGTGGTGTCGATAGGCTGTTGGCACATTCGGCGAGGTACGCCAATTGAATCGGGAGGTCGGCATGGGCGACGATGCTCGACGCGGCCGCCTTTTGGAGCTGCTCGGCCCGGTGATCGCCGCCGAGGGGCTCGATCTGGAGGACGTGACGATCACTCCGGCGGGCAAGCGACGGCTGGTCCGTGTGGTGGTGGATCGCGACGGCGGCGTGAGCCTCGATGACGTGGCCGAGGTCAGCCAGTCCGTCTCCAAGGAGCTTGACCAGACCGACGTGCTGGGCGGAAGTCCGTACGTTCTGGAGGTCACCTCGCCGGGAGTCGACCGGCCTCTCACGGAGCCGCGCCACTGGCGGCGCGCCCGTGGCCGGCTGGTCAAGGCCGACCTGCGGGACGGCACTTCCGTCGAGGGACGGGTGACCGGTGTCGACGAGTCCGGCGTGGAACTGGACGGCGCGCGCCGCATCGATCTTGCGGACCTGGCTCGCGGCCGGGTCCAGGTGGAGTTCAGCCGGGCGGACGACGGCCACGGCGATGACCTCGATGGCGACATCGAGGACGAGGGCTAAGGGGGAGCCTTGTGGACATTGACATGAGCGTCCTGCGCAGCCTTGAGCGGGAGAAGGACATCTCCTTCGACCTTGTCGTGAAGGCGATCGAGGACGCGCTTCTGATCGCCTATTTCCGCACGGAGGGCGCGGCGCAGAAGGCCAGGGCCGAGTTGGACCGGACCTCCGGCCACGTCAGCATCTGGGCGGCCGAGCTGGGCGAGGGCGGTGAGGTGATCAGGGAGTACGACGACACCCCCGGCAACTTCAGCCGCATCGCCGCGACCACCGCCAAGCAGGTGATCCTGCAGCAGCTGCGCGACGCCGAGGACGAGATCAACTTCGGCGAGTTCGCGAGCCGTGAGGGCGAGCTCGTCGCCGGCATCATCCAGCAGGGCAAGGACCCGCGGGTCGTCCTGGTCGACCTGGGGAAGATCGAGGCGATCCTCCCGCACAACGAGCAGGTCCCCGGCGAGGAATACAGCCACGGCGAGCGGATCCGCTGCTATGTGGTGCAGGTGAAGAAGGGGCCGAAGGGCCCGTCCGTGACCCTGTCCCGGACCCACCCCAACCTGGTGAAGAAGCTCTTCGCGCTGGAGGTGCCCGAGATCGCCGACGGCACCGTGGAGATCGCAGCCATCGCGAGGGAGGCAGGCCATCGCACGAAGATCGCCGTGCGCTCCCGCAAGGGCGGGGTCAACGCCAAGGGCGCCTGCATCGGCCCGATGGGCTCGCGGGTGCGTAACGTGATGACCGAGCTGCACGGCGAGAAGATCGACATCATCGACTGGTCGGAGGACCCGGCGGAGTTCGTGGGGAATGCCCTGTCGCCCGCCCGCGTTTCCCGAGTCGAGGTCGTCGATCCGGAGGCCCGCGTCGCCAGGGTGATCGTGCCGGACTACCAGCTCTCGCTGGCGATCGGCAAGGAGGGCCAGAACGCCCGCCTCGCCAACCGGCTCACGGGATGGCGCATCGACATCCGGCCGGACACCCAGGAGGCTCCGGCCGATCCCGCAGATGCGTCGGCAAGGTAAGCTGGAATATGGTGGCCGGGCGGCCCCGCTGAGAACATGTGTGGGCTGCCGGGTTCGCACGGTCAAGTCCGAGCTGCTCCGCCTGGTCGTGGTCGAGGACGTCATCGTCCCCGACCTGCGAGGACGGCTTCCTGGGCGGGGTGCTTCACTGCATCCCGCGCTGGGCTGTCTGGAGCTCGCGATGCGTCGCCGGGCGTTCTCCCGTGCTTTCCGCACCGGGAGGACGCTCGATGTGGTGCGTCTGCGTGACTTCCTCGCGGGGCTTGACGCCCGGCGTTGACCGGGTGAAGGGTTACCAATTGCTGATCTCAGAGTCGGCATGAGGTCGGAAGAAACTGTCATGTAAGGGACGCCGAGTTGATGGGCGGAGTCAGATTGCTATGAGCGCCTGATGAGCACGCGGCGATGAGTACGTCTAGGTAGCGACGGTCCGGCGGCACTGCCAGCCTCCCGGGCCGAGTTAGGGAGTGCAGTGGCGAAGGTCCGGGTTTACGAGCTCGCCAAGGAGTTCGGAGTAGAGAGCAAGGTCGTGATGGCCAAGCTCACCGAGATGGGCGAGTTCGTGCGATCGGCGTCTTCAACAATAGAGGCGCCGGTTGTCCGCAAACTTACGGAGGCGTTCGGTAAGGGCGACTCCTCCAGGGGTGGCGGCAAGCCGTCTCCCCGTCCGGCGCAGCCGAGGCCTGCGCCCAGGCCGGCCGAAGGCCAGGCCGGTGGCGCGGCGGCGCCTGTTTCCCAGTCTCCGGACGCCGGCGTCAGGCCGGTCCCCAAGCCGGGCCCGAGGCCCGCGCCCCGTCCGGTTCCGATGCCTCACCCGACGCAGCCCGCGCCTGAGGCTGCGCGTCCTCAGGCTCCGCGTCCGGAAGTCCCGCGTCCCGAGACTCCGCGTCCGGCCGCGTCCGGTCCTCGTCCGGGTGGCGGTGCGCCGAAGCCCGGCCCGCGTCCGGCGCCCGCGCCGCGTCCCGCGGCCGCTCCGGGTGGCCCCGCGGCTCCCGGTGCGCCCTCGGGTCAGGGTGCGCGTCCCGCCGCTCCGGCGGGCCAGGGGTCGCGTCCCGGTGCGCCGAAGCCGGGCCCGCGTGGCCCGCGTCCGGGTAACAACCCGTTCTCGTCGACCGCGAGCGGCATGGGACAGCGGCCTCCGCGTCCCGGCGCACGCGACGGCGGCGAGCGTCCCGACCGTGGTGACCGTGGTGACCGCGGTGACCGTGGTCCCCGCGAGCCGCGTCGCGACGGCGCTCGTGACGGCGCCATGCCGCGTCCGCCCGGCGCCCGCACCGGTGCTCCCGGTGCCGGTGGCCCGCGTCCGGGTCCCGGAGCGGGTGGTCCGCGTCCCGGTCCCGGTGCCGGTGGGCCCCGTCCGGGTCCCGGTGCCGGTGGTCCGCGTCCCGGTGGTCCGCGTCCGAACCCGATGATGATGCCGCAGGGCCGCCCGGCCGGTCCCGGTGGCGGCGGTGCCGGTCGTCCCGGCGGTGGCGCCGGTCGTCCGGGTGGCGGCGGTGGCCGTCCCGGCGGCGGTGCCGGTCGTCCCGGTGGGGGTGGCGGCTTCGGCGGCGCCCGTACGGGCACCGGTGGCGGTGGCCGCCCCGGTGGCGCCGGTGGCGGTCCGGGTGGCGGCGGCGGTTTCGCCGGTCGTCCCGGTGGCGGCGGTGGCCGCGGCCGTGGCGGCGGCACGGCCGGCGCGTTCGGTCGTCCCGGTGGCCGTCCGACCCGTGGTCGCAAGTCGAAGCGTCAGAGGCGTCAGGAGTTCGACAACATGTCGGCTCCGACGATCGGAGGCGTCCAGGCTCCTCGCGGTGGCGGGCAGACCATCCGCCTGCCGCGCGGCGCGTCCCTGTCGGACTTCGCCGACCGGATCGGTGCGAACCCCGCGTCGCTGGTGCAGATCATGCTGCACCTCGGCGAGATGGTGACCGCGACCCAGTCGGTCAACGAGGAGACGCTGCAGCTGCTCGGCGCCGAGCTGGACTACATCATCCAGGTCGTCAGCCCCGAGGAGGAGGACCGCGAGCTTCTCGAGTCCTTCAAGATCGAGTTCGGTGAGGACGAGGGCGACGAGGCCGATCTCGCGCCGCGGCCGCCGGTCGTGACCGTCATGGGTCACGTCGACCACGGTAAGACGAAGCTGCTCGACGCGATCCGGCACACCAACGTGGTCGCGCGCGAGGCGGGTGGCATCACCCAGCACATCGGCGCTTACCAGGTGGCCACCGAGCACGAGGGTGAAGAGCGCAAGATCACCTTCATCGACACCCCCGGTCACGAGGCGTTCACCGCCATGCGTGCCCGTGGTGCCCAGGCCACCGACATCGCGGTGCTGGTCGTCGCCGCCGACGACGGCGTCAAGCCGCAGACGATCGAGGCGCTGAACCACGCGCAGGCGGCGGACGTGCCGGTCGTGGTCGCCGTCAACAAGATCGACAAGGAGGGTGCGGACCCGACCAAGGTCCGGGCCCAGCTGACCGAGTACGGCCTGGTGGCCGAGGAGTTCGGCGGATCCACGATGTTCGTGGACATCTCCGCCAAGCAGGGCCTCGGCATCGACAACCTGCTCGAGGCGATCCTGCTGACCGCGGACGCCGAGCTCGACCTCCGGGCGAACCCCGACATGGACGCCCAGGGTCTGGCGATCGAGGCGCACCTCGACAAGGGCCGTGGTCCGGTGGCGACCGTGCTGGTGCAGCGCGGCACGCTCCGGGTGGGCGACTCCATCGTCTGTGGCGAGGCGTTCGGCCGCGTCCGGGCGATGCTGGACGACAACGGCGAGACGGTCGAAGAGGCCGACCCGTCGCGTCCGGTCCTGGTGCTGGGTCTGACCGCCGTCCCGCGCGCGGGCGACAACTTCATCGTCGTCTCCGACGACCGGATGGCGCGGCAGATCGCCCAGCAGCGGGCGGCCCGCCAGCGCATCGCCGACATGGCGAAGTCCGGCCGCCGGCGCACGCTCGAGGAACTGTTCAAGGACCTCGAGAAGGGCCAGGTCGACGAGCTCAAGCTCATCATCAAGGGTGACGTCTCCGGTTCGGTGGAAGCCCTGGAGGACGCGCTGCTCAAGATCGACGTGGGCGAAGAGGTCAACCTCCGGGTTCTGCACCGCGCCGTCGGTGCGATCACCGAGTACGACGTCAACCTGGCGATCGCCGACGACAACGCCGTCATCATCGGCTTCAACGTGCGTCCGGAGGTCCGGGCACGCGATCTGGCCGAGCGCGAGGGCGTCGACATCCGGTACTACTCGGTCATCTACCAGGCGATCGAGGAGATCGAGGCTGCCCTCAAGGGCATGCTGAAGCCGGAGTTCGAGGAGGTCAGGACCGGTACCGCCGAGGTCCGCGAGGTCTTCAAGGTTCCGAAGATCGGCAACATCGCCGGTGCTCTGGTCCGCTCGGGCACGATCACCCGCAACAGCAAGGCACGGCTCATCCGCGACGGTGTCGTGGTGGCCGACAACCTCACCGTCTCGTCGCTGCGCCGCTTCAAGGACGACGCGACCGAGGTCCGCGAGGGCTTCGAGTGCGGTATCGGTGTCGGTTACAGCGACATCAAGATCGATGACGTCATCGAGACGTTCGAGATGCAGGAGAAGCCGCGCGTGTGACGCGTTCCGCCGCCGCCCTCGCCCTGTGCGGGGGCGGCGGCGCGACCGTCTGGTTCGCGGTGAAATATCGATGTATATCGGTGCACTAACTCTGGACATCCTGCTCGGCGACGTGCATTCGCTGAAGCAGAAGCGCTCCCTGGTCCGCCCCCTCGTCGCCGAGGTGCAACGGCGGTTTCCCGGGGTTGCCGTGGCCGAGACCGGCCATCTCGACCTGCATCGTCGTGCCGAGATCGGCGTGGCCGTGGTGTCGGCGTCGGCGGCCAACTGCGGCGAGGTGCTCGACGCCTGCGAGCGGCTCGTCGCCTTCCGCCCGGAGATCGAGCTGCTGTCCGCGCGACAGCGGCTTTTCAACGACGACGAAGAATAGACGGCCGCGCCCGAGCGCCGGCCGTACATGAACCGAGAAGGGGGAGCGCGACCATGGACGCAGCGCGCGCCAGGAAGCTGGCCGACCGCATTCAGCAGGTGGTCGCCGAAATGCTGGAGCGACGGATCAAGGATCCGCGTCTCGGCTTCGTGACGGTGACCGACGCCCGGATCACCGCCGATCTCGGCGACGCGACGGTCTACTACACCGTCTTCGGTTCGGAGGTCGAGCGAGCCGGTACGGCCGCGGCGCTGGAGAGCGCCAAGGGGATCATCCGTTCCGAGGTGGGCAGGCAGACCGGTCTGCGGCACACTCCCTCGCTGACGTTCGTGCACGACCCGCTGCCGGACAGCGCCCGCCACATGGACGACCTGTTCGCCGTGGCCAGGGCCAAGGACGCGGAGATCGCGAAGAAGGCCGAGGGCGCGGTGCACGCCGGGGACGCCGACCCGTACCGCTTCGAGGAGACCTATGACGGCGAGGTGGCCGGCGACGAGGGCGACGACGACTCCGGGCGCCCCGGCCGCCAGGCGATCTGACCCGGGATGTGACGCGGAACGTGACGCAGGACGTGGGCGAGCGAGGCACGGGGCCGTCCGCCCCGCAGGGCCCCTCCGAGGAGGACTGGACGCGCGCGGTCGAGCTGATCGCCGCGGCCGACCGGGTCGCGCTGGCCTGTCACGTGTCGCCGGACGGCGACGCTCTCGGATCCATGCTCGGGTTCGGCCTCGCCCTCAGGAGGGCGGGGAAGGCGGTGGTCGCCTCCTTCGGTGACCGCCGCTTCGCCGTACCCCGGCTGCTGTGCTTCCTGCCCGGCCAGGACCTGCTCGTGGAGCCTTCGGAATATCCCGCCGACCCGGGCGTGATGATGACGTTCGACGCGTCCACCATGGAGCGGCTGGGTCTGCTCGCCCCCCACGCCGGTCGAGCCGGCGAACTGATCGTGGTGGACCATCACGCGTCGAACACCGGGTTCGGGTCGCTGTGCCTGGTGGACCCCACCGCCGCCGCCACGTCCGTGCTGGCGGACGAGCTCATCCGGCGGCTGGGGCTCGCCGTGGACCGCGACGTCGCGACATGCCTCTACACCGCCCTGGTGACCGACACGGGCTCGTTCAAGTACTCCACCACCCCCGAGGTCCACGAGCTGGCCGCGAGGCTGATCGGGGCCGGGCTGCGACCCGACGAGATCGCGCGGGAGCTGTGGGACGGCTCGCCGTTCGCCTACCTCACCGTGCTCGGCGTCGCGATCGGCAGGGTCACGCTCGAACCCGCCGCCGCGGCCGGTCACGGCCTGGTCTGGACCTACGTCTCGCGGGCGGACCGCGCCGCGGCCGCTCTGCCGTACGACGAGGTGGAGGGCATGATCGACGTCATCCGCCGAGTCGACGAGGCGGACGTCGCCGTGGTGCTGAAGGAGGACGACGTGGGCGCCTGGAACGTGTCCACGCGGTCCAAGGGGGCCGTGGACGTGGCGCGGGCCTGTTCCGCGCTCGGTGGGGGAGGCCATCCCCGTGCCGCCGGCTTCTCGTCCCGGGAGTCCCCGGCGGACATCATGGCGGCACTCCGGCCCCTGCTCTCGCCCTGAGCGCCCGGCCCCGCTCCGGGCCGATTCGACCTCTCGACCATCCTGCGGAGGATCACCTTCATGCGCACGGCCAAGGCCAGGCGAACCCCGCCTCCGAGCGGGCTCATCATCGTGGACAAGCCCGCCGAGTGGACCTCGCACGACGTGGTCGGCAAAATGCGGGGCATCGCCGGCACCCGCAAGGTGGGCCACGCGGGCACCCTCGACCCCATGGCGACCGGCGTGCTGGTGGTCGGCATCGAGAAGGCCACCCGCCTGCTCGGCCATCTCGCACTGACCGAGAAGGTGTACGACGCCACGATCCGGCTGGGCGTGAGCACCAACACCGACGACGCCGATGGTGAGACCGTCGTCACGACGCCCGCGGGGCACATTCCCGACGAGGACGTCCGCAAGGGCATCGCGGCGCTCACGGGGGAGATCACGCAGGTCCCTCCGCAGGTGAGCGCGATCAAGGTGAACGGCGAACGCGCCTACAAGCTGGCTCGCGCGGGTGAGGAGGTGGAGCTGGCCGCCCGTCCCGTCACCGTGTACGGGTTCGAGGTGACCGCGATCCGCCGCGAGGGCGACGTCGTGGACATCGACGCCGTCATCACCTGCTCCAGCGGCACCTACATCCGGGCGCTCGCCCGGGACCTCGGGAACGGGCTCGGGGTCGGGGGGCACCTCACCCGGCTGCGCCGTACCCGCGTCGGGCCGTACACGATCGAGTCGGCGCGGACGATCGATCAGCTGGCGGAGGAATGCGCGATCCTCCCCATGGCGGACGCGGTGGCGGCGGCCTTCCCGCGCCGGGACGTGACCGAGGAGGAGGCCCGCCTGGTCGCGCACGGGGGCCGCCTGCCCGCCGAGGGGCTCGGCTCCGGGCCCATCGGAGTCTTCGCCCCCGACGGTACGCTCCTCGCGCTCGTCGAGGAGCGGGGGCGGACGGCCCGGCCACTGGCCGTCTTCGTGCCGTGAGAAGTGGATCTGCGGGGGCTGGTTCCCGGGCAGGTGTCCGGGCATGGCAGTCTTGTCTACTGCCGGATGGCGCGTAAAGGAATCGAGGTCGAGGTGCAGGGCTGGCACGGACTGGACGACGTGCCCGAGAACTGGGGCAGGTCCGTCGTCACGATCGGCGTGTTCGACGGTGTGCATCGCGGTCACCAGCAGATGGTGGCCCGTGCGGTGGACATGGCCGCGAATCTCGGACTTCCCTCCGTCGCCGTCACCTTCGATCCCCATCCCGACGAGGTGGTCCGCCCCGGCAGCCACCCGCCACAGCTCTCCGACACGCGCCGCCGCACCGACCTGCTGGCGTCGCTGGGCGTCGACGCGGTGTGCGTGCTGCCGTTCACGCTGGAGTTCTCCCGCATGTCGCCGGACGAGTTCGTGCAGACCGCGCTCGTCGACCGGTTGCACGCGGCGGGGGTCGTCGTGGGGGAGAACTTCCGCTTCGGCCACAAGGCCTCCGGCGATCTCGACACCCTGCGCACGCTGGGCGAGAAGTACGACTTCGTGGTGGAAGGTGTCCCCCTGGTGAGCGACGGCGAGACGATCTCGTCCACCCAGATCCGCGAGCGGCTCGCCTCGGGCGACGTCGAGGGCGCCGCCGCCGCGCTCGGCCGTCCGCACCGGGTGGAGGGTGTGGTCGTGCGGGGCCACCAGCGGGGGAGGGCGCTCGGCTTCCCGACCGCCAACGTCGAGTCGCCGCAGCACACGGCCATCCCGGCCGACGGCGTCTACGCCGGCTACCTGCAGTGCACCCAGTCGCCGTCGCGTTACGAGGGACAACTCTGGCCCGCCGCGATCTCGATCGGCACCAATCCCACCTTCGAGAACGTCACCCGCACCGTCGAGGCGTACGCGCTGGACCGGGACGATCTCGACCTGTACGGCTTGCACGTGGCCGTCGACTTCACGGCGCGGCTCCGCGACAACCTCAAGTTCGAGTCGATCGACGCGCTCATCGAGCAGATGCACGCCGACGTGGACGAGGCGCGGCGCCTGACCAGCGGCTGACCAGGGAGTGATCGGCATTCGGCCAGTCCTGGTTGCCGGAATGCGATGGTAGCCTTGCATGTCGGCCATCCATACGGGCATACCCGCCGCATGGCCGGACTGTCACGGCGACTGTAGGCACGCACGGTCGTTCGCGGGCTGGAACCATCGTCACGCGTGCCTCCCAGAGAAGGAGATGCAGTGTCGCTCGACACCGCCACCACGAAGGCCATCGTCGCCGAGTACGGCACCACCGAGGGTGACACCGGGTCCCCCGAGGTTCAGATCGCTCTGCTCAGCAAGCGCATCAGCGACCTGACGGAGCACCTGAAGACCCACAAGCACGACCACCACAGCCGTCGCGGGCTTCTCCTGCTGGTCGGCCGTCGCCGCCGGCTCCTGAAGTACCTTCAGGCCAAGGACATCACCCGCTACCGCTCGCTGATCGAGCGGCTCGGCCTTCGTCGATAGGGTGGAAAGGAGCGGCGATCCAACGCCGCTCCTTTCACATATCAGGTCAAAATAGGCCTACGGTTCGGCGAGTCGCCATGGGAGCGGCTGCGACACCGCGCAAACTTAATAGCCGAAAGGGAGGAGGGAGCCGAGCAGGCTCCTTCGACCCGACAGACAGTGCCCCGCGTCCGCAAGCAAACAACACGCGCGATCCGCGGCGTGAGAGGGCCGGTCCTCGGTAGTGGCCCCCGGTCATGCGGCGCAAGCCGCGGAGGGAACCGGGCGCTTCGATCGAAGACCGGCGCTGCACCTGACGGGGAGCCGGCAAGGAAGGGGAAAGCCGGTCAGGCTGCCTCGACCGCAGCACACGGACGTGGGGAGACCGACCCGAGAAGGAGGTCCCCCGTGGAGGGTGTCCACAGCACGGAAGCCGTTATCGACAACGGCTCGTTCGGCACGCGTACGATCCGGTTCGAGACCGGCAGGCTCGCGCGCCAGGCGGCCGGAAGCGCCGTCGTCTACCTCGACGAGGAGACGATGGTCCTTTCCGCCACCACCGCGTCCAAGCATCCCAAGGAGAACTTGGACTTCTTCCCGCTCACCGTCGACGTCGAGGAGCGGATGTACGCCGCGGGCCGGATCCCCGGCTCGTTCTTCCGTCGCGAGGGCCGGCCGTCCGAGGACGCGATCCTCACCTGCCGCCTGATCGACCGCCCGCTGCGCCCGTCGTTCGTCAAGGGCCTGCGCAACGAGATCCAGGTCGTGGCGACCGTCATGTCGCTGCACCCGGAGCACCTGTACGACGTGGTCGCCATCAACGCGGCGAGCTTGTCGACCCAGCTCGCCGGGCTGCCGTTCTCCGGCCCGATCGGCGGCGTCCGCGTCGCGCTGATCAACGGCCAGTGGGTGGCGTTCCCGACGCACGCCGAGCTGGAGGGCGCCACCTTCGACATGGTGGTCGCCGGCCGGGTCCTGCAGGACGGTGACGTCGCGATCATGATGGTCGAGGCCGAGTCCACCCGTGACACGCTCAAGCTGGTCGCCGAGGGCGCCGTCGCGCCCAACGAGGAGACCGTGGCCCAGGGCCTCGAGGCGGCCAAGCCGTTCATCAAGGTCCTGTGCGAGGCGCAGTCGAGGCTCGCGAAGGTCGCCGCCAAGGAGACCGCCGAGTACCCGATCTTCCTCGACTACCAGGACGACGTCCTGGAGGCGGTCACCGGCGCGGTGCGCAGCGAGCTCGCCGCCGCCCTGACCATCGCCGGCAAGCAGGAGCGCGAGACCGAGATCGACCGCGTCAAGGCGCTCGCGGCCGAGAAGCTGCTCGCGGACTTCGAGGGGCGTGAGAAGGAGGTCGGCGCCGCGTTCCGGTCGCTGACCAAGAAGCTCATGCGCGAGCGGGTCATCAGCGAGGGCGTCCGCATCGACGGACGTGGCACCAAGGACATCCGGCAGCTCAACGCCGAGGTCCACGTCGTGCCGCGCGTCCACGGTTCGGCCCTGTTCGAGCGCGGCGAGACCCAGATCCTGGGCATCACCACGCTCAACATGCTGCGCATGGAGCAGATGATCGACACGCTCAACCCCGAGCGGACTAAGCGGTACATGCACAACTACAACTTCCCGCCGTACTCCACCGGTGAGACGGGCCGCGTCGGCTCGCCGAAGCGGCGCGAGATCGGGCACGGCGCGCTCGCCGAGCGGGCGCTGATCCCCGTGCTGCCGAGCCGCGAGGAGTTCCCGTACGCGATCCGCCAGGTGTCGGAGGCCCTCGGGTCCAACGGCTCGACCTCGATGGGCTCGGTCTGCGCCTCGACCATGGCGCTCCTCGACGCGGGTGTCCCGCTCAAGGAGATGGTCGCGGGCATCGCCATGGGCCTCATCGGCGAGGGCGACCAGTACGTGACGCTGACGGACATCCTCGGAGCCGAGGACGCCATGGGCGACATGGACTTCAAGGTCGCCGGCACCAAGGACGTCATCACCGCTCTGCAGCTCGACACCAAGCTCGACGGCATTCCGGCGTCGGTCCTGGCCGCGGCGCTCAAGCAGGCCAAGGCCGCCCGCCTGGCGATCCTCGACGTGATGCAGGAGGCCATCGACTCTCCGGCGGAGATGAACCCGACGGCGCCGCGCATCATCACGATCAAGGTCCCGGTCGACAAGATCGGCGAGGTCATCGGCCCCAAGGGCAAGATGATCAACCAGATCCAGGACGACACCGGCGCCGAGATCACCATCGAGGACGACGGCACGATCTACATCGGCGCGACCGACGGCCCGTCCGCGGAGGCGGCCAGGTCCCTGATCAACGGCATCGCGAACCCGCACATGCCCGAGGTCGGCGAGCGCTACCTGGGCACCGTCGTGAAGATCGCCGCCTTCGGCGCGTTCATCTCGCTGCTGCCCGGCAAGGACGGCCTGCTGCACGTCTCCCAGATCCGTAAGCTGCACGGCGGCAAGCGCATCGAGAACGTCGAGGACGTCATGAACGTCGGCGAGAAGATCCAGGTGGAGATCGCCGAGATCGACTCCCGCGGCAAGCTGTCGCTCGTGCCCGTCGAGGTCGTCGAGAAGGAGGCCGCGGAGAAGGCCGCCGGCGGCGACGAGGCGGCGGAGCCCGCCGAGGCGCCGCAGCAGCAGGAGGAGCGCACCGAGCGGCCGCGTCGGCGCACCCGTGGTGGACGGGACGACCGCAACTCGTGACGACCACCATCCTCTATCCCGGTAAGGACGGTGCGGGGGTCATCCGCCGCACCGTCCTTCCCGGAGGTCTCCGAGTGGTGACCGAGACCATGCCGACGGTGCGCAGTGTCGCCGTCGGCATGTGGGTCGGCATCGGCTCCCGTGACGAGGCCCCCGAGCACACGGGGGCCACCCACTTCCTCGAGCATCTGCTCTTCAAGGGCACGCCCACGAGGGACGCGATGGAGATCTCGGCGTCCATCGAGGGCATCGGCGGAGAGATCAACGCTTTCACCGCCAAGGAGTACACCTGCTACTACGCGCGGGTGCTCGACGAGGACCTTCCCCTGGCGATCGACGTCCTGGCCGACGTCGTCACCTCTTCCCTCATCACCCCGGAGGACGTGGAGTCCGAGCGCGGCGTGATCCTGGAGGAGATCGCGATGCACGACGACGACCCGTCCGACGTCGTGCACGAGCAGTTCTCCGCCGAGTTGTACGGCGACACGCCGATCGGGCGGCCCATCCTGGGCAACGACGACTCGATCAACGCGCTCACCCGCGACCGCATCCACGAGTACTACCAGCGGTACTACCTTCCCCCGACGACGGTCGTCTCGGTGGCGGGCAACGTGAACCACGAGCGTGTCGTGGAACTCGTCGCCACGGCGTACCAGCGCGCGGGCGCCCTGACGGGTCCCGCGACCCCCGCTTCTCCCCGTCTCGACGGCCCCGGTGTCGAGCAGCGATCCGGTGTCCGGGTCATCGACCGGCCCACCGAGCAGGCCAACCTGGTGCTGGGCACGACCGGTGTCTCCCGCGGGGACGACCGCAGGTTCGCCCTGGGCGTGCTGAACGCGGCGCTGGGCGGCGGAATGTCGTCCCGGCTGTTCCAGGAGATCCGTGAGAAGCGCGGCCTGGCCTACAGCGCCTACAGCTACACCTCGCAGTACGCGGACACGGGCCAGTTCGGCATCTACGTCGGCTGCCTCCCCTCGAAGATCGACGATGTTCTGAAGATCTGCCGGGACGAGGTGGCGCGGGTCGTCGCCGAGGGCATCACGGCCGAGGAGATCGCCCGCGGCAAGGGCCAGATGCGCGGTGGGCTCGTCCTCGGCCTCGAGGACACCGGTTCCCGCATGTCGCGGATCGGCAAGAGCGAGCTCGTCTACGAGCAGCTCATGTCCGTGGACGAGGTCCTGACCCGGATCGAGGGGGTCACGCCCGACGACATCAACGCCGTCGCGCAGGACATCCTCAACCGGCCGCTGACGCTCGCCGTCATCGGTCCGTACGCCGACAAGGACTTCAGCGCGGCGATCAGCTGAGAGCACACGAGGGGCCCGGATCGGGATGATCCGGGCCCCTCGCGCGTCCGCGGACAGCGCGTGAAGATCGGCGGCATCGCCGGGTATAGCCTTGGCCCGTGATTAAGGTGGGTGTTCTCGGCGCGCGTGGCCGTGTGGGTGTGGAAGTCTGCAAGGCCGTGGAAGCGGCCGACGACCTGGAGCTTGTGGCGGCCGTCGACAAGGACGATCCGCTCGACGCCTTGATCGGCGCCGAGGTGGTCGTCGACTTCACGCATCCCGACGTGGTCATGGACAACGTCGAGTGGTGCGTCACGCACGGCATCCATCCGGTGGTCGGGACCACGGGCTGGACCGCCGAGCGGCTGGACGCCGTACGCGCCCTGCTCGCGGCCAATCCGGGGACGAACGCCCTGATCGCCCCCAACTTCGGCATCGCGGCCGTGCTGATGATGCACTTCGCCCAGCAGGCCGCCAAGTACTTCGAGTCGGTCGAGATCGTCGAGCTCCACCACCCCAACAAGGCGGACGCTCCCTCGGGCACGGCACGCCGTACGGCGGAGCTGGTGGCGGAGGCCCGCAGGAAGGCGGGCATCGGTCCCTCGCCCGACGCCACGAGCTCGGAGCTGGACGGCGCGCGAGGCGCCGACGTGGACGGCGTGCACGTCCACGCCGTACGGCTGGCCGGTCTGATCGCCCATCAGGAGGTGCTGCTCGGTGGAGACGGAGAGATCCTCACCATCCGGCACGACACCATGAACCGGTCCTCGTTCACGCCGGGCGTGCTTCTCGGTGTGCGCAGGGTGCGTGAGCTTCCCGGGCTGACGGTCGGCCTGGAGAACCTCCTCGACCTGTGAGCGTCACCCGCGGGTAGCCCCGGGCGGCGTGCTCAGAGGGCGAGGCCGAGGGTGAACAGGGCGCCGAACGCGAGTTGCAGGCGGCCGGTCTGCTGCAGCGTCGTGATGAGCGCGGGACCGGTCGCTCCCGAGCGGACGGTCTGGATGGGCGCGACGGCGAACGGGAGCGCGAGCACGGCGATGGCGGCGAAGGGCCGGTCAGGGACGACGGCGAGCGCGATCACGAAGGGCACGATCAGCGCGGCCGCGTAGAGCAGCCGGGTGCGGCCGTCGCCGAGGACGACGGCGAGCGTGCGCTTGCCCGACGGTCCGTCCGTCACGATGTCGCGCAGGTTGTTGACGACGAGGAGCGCGCAGGCGAGCAGTCCCACCGGGACGGCGGCGGCCAGGGCGAGCCAGGGCAGCCGCTCAAGCTGGACGTACGTCGTCCCGGCCACCGCGACGGGGCCGAAGAACACGAACACCGAGATCTCGCCCATGGCGCGGTAGCCGTACGGGCGGGATCCGCCGGTGTAGAACCACGCGGCCAGGATCGACAGGAGGCCCACCAGCAGGAGCCACCAGGCGCGGGTGGCCACCACGAGCGCCAGGCCGGCGACAGCGGCGGCGAGGAAGCATCCCAGGGCCGCGGCGAGCACCTTCTTTGGCGTGGCCACGCCGGACCCGACGAGGCGCATCGGACCGACCCGCTCCTTGTCGGTGCCCCGGACGCCGTCGCTGTAGTCGTTGGCGTAGTTGACCCCGATCTGCAGCGCGAGCGCCACGAACAGGGCGAGGAGGGCCCGCCACCAGACGGCTCCGCCCTCGGCCACGGCGACACCGGTGCCGACGGCGACCGGGACGACCGCGGCGGGAAGAGTACGAGGGCGCGCTCCCGCGACCCATTGAGCTGGTGTGGCCACGTCTATACCTTTGCGAGATCACGTGAGGGTGGGAGCCTGTGCACGGTCACGAACCGTGGGCCGGCGAGATCGCCCGCGCGGCCGCGTACCGGCCACGGGCGGATGGGGCGTGCGCCGCCGGCCGCGCCACGCCCATGGCGACGGAGAGACCGGCGGGTAATCCTGATCATGCCTGAGGCAGGTCAGCTGATGTCGGTGCCGAGCCGGATCATCCTGATGGGACGGCCCATGTCGAGCACGCGCTCCGCGTCGTCCTCGCCCCAGCCCGCCGACTCGAGGAAGCCGAGCATCGGGTGGTTGTCGGCGAACACCCAGGTGACGACGGTGCTGTAGCCGTCCTCGCGCAGATGGTCGACGGTGGCGTTGAGCAGGCGGCTCCCGTGGCCACGGCGGATGTGGTTGGGATCGACGAGCAGGGTCAGCAGCTCCGCGGTCGTGGAGGGGCGGAGGTCGGGGTCCTCGGCGGGGCCGTGCGAGGCGAGCCCCACGACCCGGTCGGACGCCCGGGACGCCGCGCTGGCGAGGATGCCGCCGGGCCCGAGCGCCGCGAAGGCGTCCGTGTCGGGGACCACGCGCTCGACCGCGACGAGGACGCGGTGACGCGGTGTGGGCGGCGAGAGGATCGCCTCGTCCCACTGGCGGCGCCACATCTTCTCCGCGGCGGGACCGGTCATCTGCTCCAGCGGGCCGGGAGGGAGGAAGTCGCGATAACCGCACTTCCACGCCCTGATCTGGGTGCTCGTTACCGCGTCGACGTCTTCCAGACGGGCAGATCTAACACCCATTCGGCCGGCTCCTCTCTGTGCATGTATCACCGTACTGGTCAGGAGACGCGGGACGAACCGTCCGTCTGGCGTCGTGCCCGATATGCCCGAGTTTTTGTGCGGTTTCCACAAACACGCATGGAACACCAGGACCGCGAGCGGTTCTTGGACGAGTCTATGAAGGCCCACTGACATGTGCTCTCCGCACACACCTTCAGTCGGGGCCACATCCCGTCGGCGTGTGCGGCCGGGATCGAGGCCGCGATCCGGGCGAGTGCGCCGGACATCCCGGACGCCCCAGAAATATCGGACCCGCCGGATGGCTCGGACACCGATGCCGTGGACGCGGCGGGTTCAAGCGCGGGCACCCCTCCGGACAGCGTCACGCGCAGCGGGAGCGCCGCCAGGGCCGCGTCGAGACCCTCCCCGATCTCGGACAGCGTCGCGTCGTGATTGTGGCGCAGCGCGTCACGGAGGCCCTCGCGCAGCCGGACGGCGAGGGCGAGGTCGCCGTCGACCGCGCGATCCCCCTCCTGGGTCAGGCCGTGCTCGCGCAGCCACACGGCCAGCTCGGCCGGTGAGGCGAGATCGTCGACGTCCGACTCGACATCGTAGGTGTTCACGAAGTCGCGGAGCAGTTCCGCGGGGCCTGTCATCTGCGTGATCCCCTCCTGTGACCACTGTATGGGAGGCGGAGGTTGCGTGATAACCAGCACCTTCACGGGCGTACGACCGGCGTCGTCATGGATGTCCGCGGCGCTCCTGCCATCCGGCCGGCGATCCCGTCTGGTCCCGGAACGCGGCACCGAGGCGGCGTATCCCCTCGTCGAGTTCGGCCAGGCCGGTCGCCGCGATGTGGGTGACCCTGAGGCGCGCTCCTGGCGGTTCCGACGGGTAGTAGATGCGGCCCGGGCTGACCGTCACCCCCCGGCGTTGTGCGGCCTCCACGACCGCCGCCTCGTCCGTCCCCTGGGGGAGCCGGAGCCAGGCGTGCAGGCCACCGCGCGGCCGGAGGTGGACCTCCGCCTCCGGCACATGCCGGGCCAGGCCGGTGAGAAGCGCCTCCTGCCTGGCGGCGATCTCCTGCCGCACGGCGGCGAGGTGTCGCCGCCAGCCCGGCGAGGTGACGAACTCCAGCGCGGTCTCCTGGAGCGGGCGGGCCACGAAGAACGACTCCACCACCTGGCTCGCCCGGAGGCGGTGCGCCGCCGGGCCGTGGGCCACGACGCCCGCCACCCGCATGCTCGGCGCGGAGATCTTGCTCAGCGAGATGATGTGCACGACCGTGCCGTGCGTGTCCATCGACCCCAGGGAGGGCGGGGCGGGACCGTCTCCGAGATAGCGGGCGTAGTCGTCCTCGATCACGAACGCCCCCGCCGCCCGCGCGACCGCGAGCACCTGCTGCCTGCGCTCGGGGGTGAGAGTCGCGCCGGTGGGGTTGTGCAGGGTGGGCTGGCAGAGGAAGACCCGCGCCCCCGTGACGGCGAACGCCTCCGCCAGCAGGTCGGGCCGTACGCCGTCCTGGTCGATCGGCACGGCGGTCGGCCGCAACCCTGCGGCCTTGGCCGCCGCCAGCGCCCCCGGGTAGGTGGGGGTCTCGACCAGGACGGGCTCGCCGGGGGCGGCCAGCGATCGGAAGGCATGGGTGAGCCCGGCCTGGCCGCCGCTGGCCACGAGGACGTCGTCCGGCGTCGCCGCGCCGCCCGCCTCGCTCGCGAACCATCGCCGCAGGCCGGCGATGCCGTTCAGCGGGGGCAGCGACCACGACTCCGGACGGCGTACGGCTCTCGCGGCGGCGGCCGACAGGGCCTTCATCGGGCGCAGGTCGGGGGTGAGATAGCCGCCGGTCAGCGGGATCACACCGTCGGCCGGCCGGGCGAGCAACCCGGCGATCGCGGAGTCGTCGACCACCCGATCTCCGAGTGCCACCGTCTGCCACGACAGGTCGGGCGCCTCGGCGGCGTACCCGCGCGCGGGGGCCACGAAGGCCCCGCTGCCCGGCCTGGTCACGATCCGGCCTTCGGCGGTCAGCTGCGCGATGGCACGGGACACCGTCACGGGGCTGACGCCGTGCCGCCGCATCAACTCGCGGCTCGACGGCAGCCGATCGCCCGGCCGGGACCGCTCCGCCTCGCCACGGAGGATCGCGGCCAGACGGACGATACTGCTATCGTCATTCATGAGAGATGACAATAGCGCTATCGAGTTGGCGTCGGTAGCGGCAGGCCGGGGCGGCGCCGGGCGGCCTGGGGATAGGCGAGGCGCCGCGGTTCGGCCGGTCACGCGGCACGCATGGCTGGGGACGGTGCTCGCCGGCTTGGGCGTCGTGTCGTTCTCCGGCTCGTTTCCTGGCACCGTCTTCGCGATGCGGGGGTTCGACCCGTACTTCGTCACCTTCTCGCGCGCCGGCATCGCGACCCTGGTCGCCGTCGTCTGCCTCGCCGCGGCCGGTGCCCCACTGCTCCCGCCCAGGGAACATCTGCGCGCGTACCTCGTGATCGCGGTGGGCGTGGTCTTCGGCTTTCCGCTGTTCAGCGCCTTGGCACTGCACGGCGGGGCGAGCACGGCCCATGCCGCGGTCCTCACCGGCCTGCTGCCCGCAGCGACGGCCGTCGGCGCCGTCCTCCGTGCGGGGGAGCGGCCGAAAGCGCTGTTCTGGATCGCCTGCGCGGCCGGGGCGTTGTCCATCACGGTCTTCGTCCTCACCCGGGGAAGCGGCCGTTTCGCGGGGGCCGACCTCCTCCTGGTGCTTGCGCTGGTGGGTGCCGCCGCGGGCTACACCGAGGGAGGCCGGCTGGCGAGGGAGACCCCGGGCTGGCGCGTCATCTCGTACTCCCTCGTCGTGGCGGCTCCGATCACCGTGCCGGTGACGGCCGTGCTGGCGGTCACCACCGATCCGCGGCCGAGCGGCGTCTCGCTGGCCGGCTTGGCCTACGTGGGGCTGGTGTCGATGTTCCTCGGCTTCGTCCCCTGGTACGCCGGGCTGGCCATGGGCGGCATCGCCCGCGCGGGGCAGGTCCAGCTCGCGCAGCCGCTGCTGACGCTGCTCTGGGCCTGGCTGCTGATGGGCGAGCGGTTCGGCTGGGCCACGGTGGCGGCGGCGTTCGCCGTGCTGGTGTGCGTGGCGGTCACACAGGTGAGCCGCGGAGCCGGGACGAGGCCTCCGGACAGCGCGTGAATCGTGTAACGGCGGGGTTCAGGTTGGGGCCGGCGCCGTCCACCCGGGGTTCAAACAGCGTCCGGCAGTCTGGCTGTCTGGTTGGCCCCGCGTGTCGGGGGCCCGTCGGGCCGGACCCCGCGTGTCTGGCCCCGTGTGTCTGGCCCCCGTGTGTCTGGCCCCCGTGTGTCTTGCCCCGTGTGTCGGGGCCCGCGTTCTGAGTCGGCTGACGGTTTTCGCCTCCGAGGTCGTCCTTGAGTCGCCGCGAGTTCCCTCGCGCGGACGCCCCCGGAGGCGGGACCGCCGGAGACGGCTGTACCGCTCCGCCGTTCAGTGAAGCGCCGTTCAGTCAAGCGCCGGTGAGGCGCCGAGTGGCCCGCTCATCAGTGAGTGGGGCGCGCGGTCGGCGTGCTCGTGCGCGGGCGCGGAGACATGCTCGCCTGCTGCTGCTTCAGGAGCGCCAGGTGCTCCTGGATGATGGGCTTCGCCTGCTGCGCCACCTTCTTGACCGGTTCCGAGGAGCCGCTCGAGAGTTCCTTGTTGACGGCTGCCAGGGTCCGGCGGTGGGCGATCTGCTGCATGTGGACCCATGCGCGGTTGAAGTTGGTGCCGCTCAGCCCGCTCACCTGCTTGAGGCTGGACTGCTGCTGCTTGGTCGGTTCCCTGGGCAGTTGGACGCCGACCTCCTTGGCCACCTGCCGTACCTTCGTGTCGAGCTTCGTGTGATCCTTGATCAGCCTGGTGCCCAGTTGGCGCAGGGACGCTGTGGTCGCCTTCGATTCCGCCAGCCTTCCGGCTCGGATCTCCGCCAGATTGCCCTGATGGGCCTCGATCAGGAACGTACGGTCCTGCTCGCTCACACCGGGACTGGGACTGCGCGTGGGGCTGTGAGTGGGACTGGGGCTGGGTTGCGCGACAGCGCCGGCGGTCCCCGCCACGAGGGCGGTGATCATGACGGCGAACAGTAGGACAATCCGTCTCACCATGAGATCCCCCCCGGACCTCTTGTCGGGACGATCACGGCACGGCAGGAATAGGCCGTCCCGCACATGGTGACTACCCTCAAACCGTCGGAAAACGTCGCGAATTGCCAGGAACGTCGCATACCCCCTCGTGGCGACGCCCGAGATGGCCGCGAGAAGTCAGGGATCCGGCCATCTGTCCGAGGGAGGGAACGGTTGAGTTCACCGTCATGGACGGGACCGCTAGTCCGCCGGCCAGTTCTCCTCGGGCGAGACGAAGCTCCCGCGCTGCGGGACGGTGTAGACCCACTTCTCCTCTCGGAGGAGCGCGATGGCCCTGCGCACCGTCTCGCGTGCCACGTCGTACTGCTGCAGCAGCGTGGTTTCGCTCGGGATCGGCCGGCGCGGGCGTAGTTCGCCTCGGCGGATGCGTCCGATGACGTCGTCCGCGATCTGGCGGAAGAGCGGGGTCTTGCGGAACACCCGAGGGGCGTCGCCCGGGGAGCCCACGAACGTGCCCTCGCCTCGTATGGCGTGGACCAGGCCCTCGTCCCGGAGTAGGCCCATCGATCGCCGGGCTGTGGTCCTGGCGACACCGAACTCCCGTTGGATCATCGCCTCGCTTGGGACGGGCTGACCGGGTCGGAGCGCTCCGTCCATGATCTGCCGCCGAAGGATCTCGGCGATTTGAAGGTACACATGAGTGTCGCCGTCGCGGTCGAGCATTCAGCCAAGATGGACGACGGGTACGTCATAGATGGCGGAGTCCACCACCGTAGACGGCATGTGCACCTCTAGTCTGACGGCCATTCATCCCGAGGTGAGACATAAGTCCCGCGGTAGGCGACGGTGAAGGTCCATCCCTGTGTGCGCAACAGCGCCACGGCCTGTCGGACGGTGGCCTTCGCCACGCCGTACTGGCGCATGAGCGACTTCTCGCTGGGGATCGGTTTGTTGGTCTGAAGCTCGCCCTTGCGGATGCGGGCGCTGATATCGGCCGCGATCTGGTGATAGATGGGCGTGCGCTCGGCGGATCGGGGCGTTCCCGGCTGCCCGACGAATGTGCCTTCTCCTTGAACGGTGTAAACGAGGCCCTGCTCGCGGAGTTCGCGCGCCACACGCCGCGCTGTCATCCGGGCGATGCCGTACTCGGCCTCCAGTTCCGCCTCACTGGGAACGGCGTCGCCGAGCGTGAGATCGCCGTGGTCGATCTGCTCGCGGATGATTTCGGCGATCTGCTTGTAGACGGGTACGGGTCCCTCACGGTCAAGCACATTCGCATGATAGACGAAAAGGTACGTCTACCCACAAAACAGACACCTGCTTAACCAATATATACGTGTGCTAGACCAATAGGATCGAGTCGATTAGGGTTGATCGTGCGTTCAGGCGTCTTCCGGAGGGGGGAGCGGGATCCGGCGCCAGCGCGTGTCGGTGACGATCACGTGGTCGAGGAAGCGCAGGCCGACGGTCTCGGCCGCCGTGTGGAGGCGGGCGGTGACTTCGAGGTCGGCGTGGCTGGGCTCCAGCGAGCCGCTGGGGTGGTTGTGGGCGAGGCCGAAAGCGGCCCCGCCACAGACGAGGACGGTGGTGATGATGTCGCGAACGGGCGCGGGGGTGTGGTCGCTTCCCCCTTCGCTGGCCAGGGTCCGCCGCAGGACGTTGCCTCTGGCGTCGCAGACCAGCACGACCAGGCGTTCCTTCGCCTGGCCGTGCAGGAGTGGCGCCGCGGCGGCGGCCAGGTCACCCGAACAGGTGATGCGGGTGCGCTCCGGCTCGGCCTGCGCACGCCGTACGAGCTGGAAGGCGGCGGCGACGCGGGCCGCTTTGGCGGGACCCACGCCGGGAACCGCAAGCAGGCGATGGGGCTCGGACCGGCCCAGCTCTCCCAGGTCGCCGCAGTGCGCGATCAGCCGTGAGGCCAGCTCGACGGCGTTGGCGCCCTTGCTGCCCGAGCCGAGCAGCAGCGCGAGCAACTCCCGGTCGGCGAGCGCGGTCGGACCCGAGGCGAGCAGGCGCTCTCGGGGCTGGTCGGTCGCCGGCAGATCCTTGACGCGCATCGCCACCTCCGGATGGGGAATCCGGATCGGTTCTACCAGCGGCCACCGACAGTCAGAGCTGGACCGGAATCCCGTAGACCAGGCGGAACCGGTCGCCGGGGATCACGATGTCGCTGGTCTCCACGGGACGGTCGCCGGTCCAGTGGGTGCGCTCGACGTGCATCACCTGGACCCCGGCCGGCAGTTCGAGCAGGTCGCTCTCGATCGGCTGCGGCACTCTGATGTGCACGCTCTCGGTGATCTCGGTGATCTTCGTCCCGGAGACCGCCATCCGTTCCAGGACGCTCCTGCGTTCGGCGGTGCCTTCGTCGGGGCCGTGGCCCTGGCTGAACTCCACCAGCTCATAGGAGGTGGCGAGCTGTATGGGCCGGCCGTCGCCGCGGACCACGTGCCAGACCTTGGTCACCTGGCTGCCGTGGCCGAGTCTCAGCCGCTGGGCGATCTCCGGAGGCGCCTCCGAGAGCTCGCTCCGCCAGCTCCATGTGGGGCGATATCCGCCGCCCTGTACGTCCGACGGCAACGTCGCGAGCGTGTCGGGCAGGCGACTTCGATAGAGCGGAAGCAGTGTCGGTTTCTCGCGGACGCGGTGGCCGGAGCCGACACGTCCGACGATGAGCCCTTCGTGCGCGAGCACGCGCAACGCGTGCCGTGCCGCGGTCTCGCCGACGCTGTACTTCCGCGTGATCTGGTGCCGTGAGGGGATCGGTGCGCCCGGCGGCAGAGTGCCATCGACGATCTGGCGTCGGATGTCCTCAACTACGCGCAGGTAGACCGGGTCGGAATTGGCCATCATCCATCCCTGGGGGTGGGCCTTGATGCGGTCGCCCAATCTTGGCGTATCCGATGGACAACCCAGAGTAATGGCCCATGTCTGTGATTCCAACTTTGCGGATCAGATGGTGAAAGGTGCGCCGGCGATGGATTCGCCCCCTACGGCGGTACCGGAAAGTCCGATTCCCGGGCCGTACCACGGTGTTCACGTGGCTCCGTTGCAGAAAATGCACGAAAAGATCAACTGGCTCGTGCCGGTCCAGCGCAGCGACCGGGTCCGCGTACGCAGGCATACCTGCGAGTGCAAGGCGACGATCTACGAGCTGTGCCACTCGGGCGGCCTGGTGTTCATCCGCCGGACCGTACGCGGGCCCGACGGGTCCAGGGTCCACGAGAGCGAGCGGCTCGTCACGGCGAGAATGGAGATCCTGTGGCTCAGGCTGCTCATCGGGGAGGTGCGGTGAGCTGGGAGAACGCCCGCCGGCCCCGAAGTTCGGAAAATTCTCGTCGGCTGCGTGTAACGCGCTCGTAAGATGCGGCGATTCATCGGTAGAGGCCGCTGATCTGTGTACCCCCGAGCACATATCGGCGGCCTCTTTCCATCCCGTCCTCACCGGCCCCGGGCGGTGCCGTCCGTATAACGGGGTGGCGAGGTCCACCGATTCGGTGGATCCAGGTAGCGTTCGGTCTATGGCATCGCCAACTGGAACCTCTGACGCCCCCTTCGGCCGCATGCTGACCGCCATGGTCACCCCGTTCACCCAGGATGGGGCGGTCGACTACGAGGGAGTCCAGCGTCTCGCCACCTATCTGGTCGACGAGCAGCGCAACGACGGACTGGTCGTGAGCGGCACGACGGGAGAGTCCCCCACCACCACCGACGCTGAGAAGGATCGCATCCTCCGCGCGGTGATCGAGGCGGTGGGCGATCGGGCCACGGTGGTGGCCGGAGCGGGCAGCAATGACACCCACCACAGCGTGGAGCTGGCCCGGGCCGCGGAGCGTGCGGGGGCGCATGGCCTCCTGGTGGTGACTCCCTATTACAATAAACCGCCGCAAGAGGGCCTTTATCGTCATTTCACGGCTGTGGCTGACGCGACCGGCCTTCCGGCGATGCTTTACGACATTCCCGCCCGGACCGGGGTGCCGATCGAGACCGTGACCCTCATACGGCTGGCCCAGCATCCGCGGATCGTCGCGGTCAAGGACGCCAAGGGTGACCTTTTCGCGGGATCGCAGGTGATGGCGGCCACCGACCTGGCGTTCTATTCGGGTGACGACCTGGTGAACCTGGCGTGGCTGTCCGTCGGTGCGGTGGGGTTCGTCAGCGTGGTCGGCCACGTGGTCGGCGCGGACCTCGCCTCCATGATCGAGCGCTACCGGTCCGGAAACGTCGCCGGTGCCCTGGACGTGCACCGCCGCCTGCTCTCCGTGGTCGCGGGTGTCATGACGCGGACCCAGGGTGCGATCGCGACGAAGGCCGCGTTGAGGTTGATCGGCCAGGACGCCGGTCACGTACGACTGCCGCTCGTCGACGCGACGGAAGAGCAGATCGCGATGCTGCGCGTGGACCTCGTCGCGGGCGGCCTGAAGCTTGCAGATAGCTAGTGACAATGGAGACGAATGAGCGAGCGCATCACCAGACATAACTGTCGCGATTCCCGGGGAACCCAGCCGACCGGCGGGGAGACCCGGTGAGCGGGGGAGTGATCGGGAACCGCGGCGCGCGGATCGAGGAGTTCGCATGAGCCATCCGCATCCCGAGCTCGGGCCTCCGCCATCACTGCCCGTGGGCGGCCTGCGCATCGTCGCGCTGGGCGGACTGGGGGAGATCGGCCGCAACATGGCGGTCTTCGAGTTCGACGGCCGTCTGCTCGTGGTCGACTGCGGGGTGTTGTTCCCCGATCCCGAGCAGCCGGGCATCGACCTGATCCTGCCCGATTTCGACTACATCAGGGACCGCCTGGACGACATTGAAGCGGTCGTCCTGACCCATGCCCACGAGGACCACATCGGTGCGGTGCCGTACCTCCTGCGGGAGCGCAGGGACCTGCCGCTGGTCGGGTCGCGGCTGACCCTGGGCCTGATCGAGAGCAAGCTCTCCGAACACCGGATGCAGCCGGTCAAGGTCGAGGTCGTCGAGGGGGAGCGGCGCCGGTTCGGCCCGTTCGAGTGCGAGTTCTTCGCGGTCAACCACTCGATCCCGGACGCGCTGGCGGTCGCCATCAGGACGCCGGCCGGCATCGTGCTGCACACCGGCGACTTCAAGATGGACCAGCTGCCGATGGACGGGCGGCTGACCGACCTCGGCGGCTTCGCGCGGCTCGGAGCCGAGGGCGTCGACCTGCTGATGTCGGACTCCACCAACTCCGAGGTGCCCGGCTTCGTCACCAGCGAGCGGGACATCGCCCCGGTCATCGACGACGTCTTCCGCACCGCGGAGAAGCGCATCATCGTGGCGAGCTTCGCCTCGCACATCCACCGCGTACAGCAGATCATGGACGCGGCGGAGAAGCACGGGCGCAAGGTGGCGTTGATCGGCCGGTCCATGGTCCGCAACATGGGCGTGGCCCGCGAGCTCGGCTACCTCCGGGTGCCGGCCGGGCTCCTGGTCGACTCCCGGGAGATCGAGGAGCGGCCGCCGGAGGACGTGGTGCTGATCTGCACCGGCTCCCAGGGCGAGCCGATGGCCGCGCTGTCCCGGATGGCCAACCGCGACCACCCCATCCGGATCGCCGCCGGCGACACCGTGCTGCTGGCGTCCTCCCTGGTCCCCGGCAACGAGACCGCGGTCAACAAGGTCATCAACGGCCTCAGCCGCTGGGGTGCCAAGGTCGTGCACAAGGGCAACGCCCGCGTTCACGTCTCCGGCCACGCGGCGGCCGGTGAGCTGCTGTACGTGCTGAACCTCACCAAACCGTCGAACTTCATGCCGGTGCACGGGGAGTGGCGGCACCTTCGGGCGCACGCGCAGCTCGCGCGGCTGACCGGTGTCCCGGACGAGAACATCGTCATCGCCGAGGACGGCGTGGTGGTCGACCTCGTCGACGGGCAGGCGCGGATCAGCGGCGCCGTCCCCTGCGGTTACGTGTTCGTCGACGGCACCTCGGTCGGCGACATCACGGACATCGCGCTCAAGGACCGGCGCATCCTCGGCGACGAGGGCTTCATCTCCGTCGTCGTGGTGGTCGACTCGACCACGGGCAAGCTGACCGGCGGCCCGGAGATCACCGCACGCGGTTCGGGCATCGACCCGGAGGCGCTCGACGGAGTGATCCCGCAGATCGAGATCGCCCTCCAGGAGGCGGCCGCGGACGGTGTGGCGGACGTGCAGCAGATCCGCCGCGCGGTCCGCCGTACGGTCGGCCGGTGGGTGAGCGACACCTACCGCCGCCGTCCGATGATCATCCCTGTGGTGGTCGAGGTATAGCGGCGAGGAGCACCGGGGAACCACGCGTTCCCCGGTGCTCCTCGTGCCTTGTGCCCGCGGCGCGGGACCGCGTACGTTCGGTTCGATCATCTTCCTCCGGAGGAAAGGACCGGCGTGGCGGCCGACGCGGATCAGGTGAGGGTCGTCTACCGCAAATACGGCGGGTCGTTGCACTGGAACCATTCGGCGCGGCTGCTCGGTGACGACGAGTTCGGTGTCTGGGTGGGGTGTCCGGCCGGGACCAGTGGCAGCAGGGGTACGGAGCCGCCGGTCGTGTGGAAGCGGCCGTTCGTGATCCTCTTCCCCCGTGCCGCGTGGTGGACGGCGACGTTCAACCCCGACGATCACAAGGCGGAGATCTACTGCGACGTCACCACCGTGCCGGAGTGGCGCGACGGTGAGGTCACCATGGTCGATCTCGATCTCGACGTGCTGCGGATGCGCGACGGCCGTCTGCATCTCGACGACGAGGACGAGTTCGCCGAGCACCAGGTGCTGTACGGCTATCCCGCGGAGATCATCAGCCAGGCGGAGCGGTCGGCCGCCTGGCTGATGGACGCAGTGAACCGCAGGACCGAGCCCTTCGGCGGTGCCCACCACCGGTGGCTCTCCCTGGTCAGCTGATCTTCTCCGGGACGGGGCCGGCCGCCGGCTCCTCCTCCTGCTCGGGGATGACCTTCGGGACGCCGCGCAGCGCGTACAGGGCCGCCAGCGCGAGGGCGAGCAGGATGCCCGCGCCGGTCAGCACGGTGGTGTGGACGCCCTCGACGAAGGCGCGCTCGGCCGCGGTCGTGACGGCTCCCGCGACGTCGCCGGGCAGCGTGGCCGCCACCTCGAACGCGCCCGCGAGCGTCTCGCGGATCCGGTCCTCCGCTCCGGGCGGAAGGTTCGCGGGGAGCCGCAGCCCGCTGCTGTAGACGCTGTTCAGCACGCTGCCCAGTACGGCGATGCCCAGGGCGCCGCCCATCTCGTGCGCGGTCTCGGAGATCGCGCCGGCCGCGCCCGCACGCTCCTTCGGGGCGGAGGCGAGCACCGTGTCGTTGGTGACGGCGAAGGTGAAGCCGATGCCGACGCCCTGGAGGATCATCGCGGCCAGGACATAGGGGTAGTCGAACTCGGTCCCGAGCCCGCGGAACATGGCGAACGCGACAGCGGTCATGGCGAGCCCCAGCGCGACGACCCTGGCCCGCCCCCAGCGGTGCACCAGCGTCCCGGCGAGCGCGCCTCCCACGCCTCCGGCGAGACCGCCCGGCATGCTCGCGAGCGCGGCGACCAGCGGTGACAGGCCCGCGACGAGCTGGAAGTACTGCGCGAACACCAGGGACATGGCGAGCATCGCGAACATCGCGATGAGCTCGGCGCCGACCGAGACGGAGAAGGCCCTGCGCCGGAACAGCCGTACATCGATGAGCGGTTCGGCGATCCGGGTCTGCCGCCGGATGAAAACGGCGAGGGCGACCACCCCGATCAGAGCCGCGGTGACGACGGGGGCGTGGGCGACGCCGTTGTGCGCGGCCTCCTTGAGGGCGTAGACGAGCGCGAGCACACTGACGACCGACAGCGGGACGCTGATGACGTCGAGGCGTCCCGGCCGGGGGTTGCGCGACTCCGGCAGCACCACGAGGCCCGCCACCAGGATCACCGCGACAACGGGCAGATTGATCAGGAAGACGGATCCCCACCAGAACCTCTCGAGCAGCGCGCCGCCCACGATGGGTCCGAGGGCGAAGCCGACGGCCGTGACGCTGCTCCAGATGCCGACCGCGGAGGTCCGTTCCTTGGGATCGGTGAAGACGTTGCGGATGAGCGACAGCGTGGACGGCATGATCGTGGCGCCGGCGACGCCGAGCACCGCTCGGGCGGCGATGAGCAGCTCGGGGTTCGGAGCGTACGCCGTCACCAGGGAGGCCGCCCCGAACGTCACGGCGCCGATGAGCAGCAGCCGTTTGCGCCCGATCCGGTCGCCGAGGTTGCCCATGCTGATCAGCAGCCCGGCCAGCGCGAAGCCGTAGATGTCCGTGATCCACAGCAGCTGGGTGGCCGACGGGTTCATGTCCGTGACCAGCTTGGGCACGGCGAGGTGCAGCACGGTGAGATCGATGGACAGCAGCAGTACGGCCAGGCACGCGATCGCCAGCGTGCCCCAGCGGCGTCCAGGGGTGATGTTCTCCATGTCCGGCAGATTCGCCGGGACCGCTGACGGAACGCAGACGAGACGCTGACGGCGGGCGCGGCACCCCGTCAGCGGGCCGTCAAGGGGTCCCTCACCCGCGTCCCGTGCCGGGTGGCTCCTGCGGGCCGCACACGGGCCCACAGGCCCAGCCAGGGCCGTACGCGCCCGCTCTAGCGGCCGAGCGTCATGAGGTGCTCCTCCATGACGGTCAGCACCGGATGGGGAGAGGCGCCGATCGCGCGGATACCGCCGCGCGCCATCTCCTCGCCCCGCGCGCGGGCCGACTCGTACGCGGCGGTCCCGAGCATGGACCTGGCCGCGGTCATGACGCGGACGAGGTCGGGGTGCCCGGCCCGGTCGCAGCCGCGCAGTGCCGTGCCCGATCCCAGAAGCAGCGCGGCCCGCTCCCCGTCACCGGAGAGGAGTGTCACCCCGGCGAGGCCCTCGGCGACGAGGGCCATGAGCGGCAGGTTGCGGATATCGTGCGCGACCGTCAGCGCCCGTCGGTGCCAGGCCAGCGCCATGTCGGCGTCGCCCTCCGCCTCGGAGATCCAGCCCAGCGCGACGTACACGCGCGCCCGGGTCTCCTCGGCGGCGAACGCGTCCGTGGTGCAGCTCTCCAGCGCGAACTCACACCTGCGGGACGCCTCGGTCAGGTCGCCGCGCAGCCGGGCCAACTCGCCGAGCCCGAGGTGAGCCGCCGCGACGACCTCGGGAGCGCCCGCCCCGAGTGCCAGCTCGGCGGCGCGTTCGTAGTCGGCCAGGGCTCCGGCCTCGTCACCGTTCCGGCTCCGGCCCTCCGCCCGTCGGCACAGCATCTCGGCCACGTCGATGGTGGCCTCCAGCCGTTCCGCGAGATCGAGCGCCTCGTCGGTCAGCGCCGCCGATCGTGCCCAGTCCCCTCGCCAGGTGGCCAGGTCCGCGAGCCCGGACAGGGTCGCTACCATTCCCCAGCGATCACCGATGGACCGGAAGGCGCCGAGCGCCGAGGTCAGCTCCCGCTCCGCGTCGGCCGGGCGCCCGCGGAAGACATGGAGGTATCCCCGGCTGAACTGGCCCAGCGCGTGCATCCACGGATCCGGGGAGATGCGTTCGAGCCGGTACTGGAGCTCGGCGGTGGTGTCCCAGTCCGGCGGAGGCCCCACGACGACGGCGCGCAGCACGGTGACGAACAGCTGGCGGGGCGAGGTCTCCACCTGGTCGACGAACCGGATGGCGCGCTCCAGCGACGGGCCGATCTCGGGGGCGTCGATGCCGGACGAGGCGGCGGTCAGCGCGCAGAGCGCGTGCTCCTCGTCGAGGCCGGGAGGAGGTTCCGGCCCGATCTTCCTGAGGAGGGTCACGCCCAACGCCGCTCCTTCGGCACGCAGGCCGCGTAGGAACCAGTACCCCGCCAGGGCGGAGAGGAGCCGCAGGGCGTCCTCCAGATCCTCTGCCTCCGTGGCCCGGTGGAGGGCGGCGTGGAGGTTGTCGTGTTCCTGGTCCAGCCGTCGGAGCCACTCAAGCTGCTCCGTGCGCCGCAGGTACGGATCGGCGGTCTCGGCCAGCTCGGTGAAATAGGCGATGTGCGCCCGGCGCAGCCGTTCCTCCTCGTCCGCCTCGCGGAGCCGCTCGGCGCAGAAGGCACGGATCGTCTCCAGCATCCGGTAGCGGCCGCCCACGACCTCGACCAGTGACTTGTCCACGAGGGAGGCGAGAACGCCGTCGGTGTCCGGCAGGCCGCAGACCCGGTCGGCGGCCTCCAGGGTCGCCCCGCCCGCGAAGACCGTCAGCCGCCTGGCGAGCACCTGCTCGCTCCCGTCGAGCAGGTCCCAACTCCACTGCACCACCGCGCGCAGCGTGCGGTGCCGGGGCTGTGCCGTACGGCTGCCGCGGGACAGCAGTTCGAACCTGTCCCGCCGCGTCCCCTCCCCGACGGCGCCGAGCCGGGTGGCCACCTCCGCCGCGGTCAGGGAGCGCAGCCTGGCCGCGGCCAGCTCGATCGCCAGCGGCAGCCCGTCGAGCGTCTCGCAGATCCGCAGGGCGGCCTCCGCCTCGTCCGTCTCCATCAGGAAGTCCGGTCGTACGGCCACGGCGCGCTCCGCGAAGAGCCGCAGCGCGGGATAGCTGAGCGTCTCGGAGGTGGATGTGCCCGGCGGCGGCAGCGCGAGGGGCGACACCGGGCAGAGCCGTTCCCCCGTGATGCCGAGTGCCTCCCGGCCGGTGGTGAGGACGCGCAGGCCGGGACAGGAGCCGAGCAGCAGCGCGACGAGCCGCGCCGCAGCGTCGACGACGTGTTCGCAGTTGTCCAGGACGAGCAGCAGGGAACGGCCCGCGAGCGCCGCCGCGAGCCTGGCCGAGGGATCGGGAGCCTGCCTGCCGGGAGCGGCTGTGATCGACCCCGACTGGCGCAGCCCGAGCGCGCCGAGCACGGCCTGCGGCAGGTCCGCGCCGTCGCCGAGAGGGGCGAGCTCGACGAAGCAGACGTCGCCGTCCTGCCGTGCCGCCGCCTCCGCCGCGAGCCGGGTCTTGCCGGTGCCGCCGGGGCCCGTGAGCGTGACCAGCCGCGCCTCCGCGAGCAGCCTGCCCACCCGGTCCAGCTCCTCCGTACGGCCCACCAGTGCGGTGATCTGGGCGGGCAGGCCCAGCCGGGTCGGCGCGGGGGAGGCGTCGAGGGAGGGATCGGCCCGGAGCACGGCGACGTGGACGGCGGCGAGCTCGGCCGACGGGTCGGCGCCGAGCTCGTCGGCGAGCCGCCGCCGCAGCTCCTCGTAGACGGCGAGGGCCTGCGCCTGCCGTCCCGACGCGTACAGCGCCCGCATGAGCTGGCCGCACAGCCGTTCGCGCAGCGGATGCGCGGCCACCAGGTCCTGGAGCTCCGCGACCAGCTCGCGGTGCCCGCCGAGCGTGAGCCGGGCCTCCGCGTGGTCCTCGGCGGCGGTGAGGCGCATCTCGTCCAGCCGGGCCGCCTGGGCCGCCGCGAACGGCGCGTCGCCGACATCGGCGAACGCGGGCCCGCGCCACAGGTCGAGAGCCGCGCGCAGCGTCGTGGCGGCGCGTGCCGGGTCATCGGACGCCAGGGCGTCCCGGCCCTCGGCCGCGAGCCGCTCGAACCGGTACGCGTCGACGTCCGCGGGATCGACCGCCAGCAGGTAGCCCGCGGGATGGCGCACCACCGGGTCCCCGTCGGCCGACGGGGACCCGGAGAGGAGGCTGCGGAGCCGGGAGATCTGCGCCTGGAGGGCGTTGACCGCCCCCGCCGGCGGCGCGGTGCCGTAGAGGCCGTCGATCAGCCGCTCGGTGGTGACGACCCGGCCGGCGTCCAAAAGCAGCAGCGCGAGGAGGGCGCGCAGGCGCGGCCCGCCCACGGGAACCGCACGCCCGTCGCCCCGCCGTACCTCAGTGGGCCCCAGGATGCCGAACCGCATGGGATCGATTCTCGCCTACGGTCCGGCATTCCGGGCGCCGGGAGAAGCCGGGGTACGGATATGCGGGGCACGGAGGAGCCGGGTACGGACAAGCCGGCGGCCCCGGGGGGTCACAGTTCCAGGACGCCGTCCACGTGGCGGGGCAGCCCCAGCGGGTTGCCGTCGCGCAGGGCCTCGGGCAGCAGGGCCGCCGGGGTGTCCTGGTAGGCGACCGGCCGCAGGAAACGGAAGATCGCGGCCGTGCCGACCGAGGTGGTGGCCGGCTCGGTGGCCGACGGGTACGGCCCGCCGTGCTGCTGGGCCCATGTGACGGCGACGCCCGTGGGGTAGCCGTTGAAGATCAGCCGGCCGGCGCGGTCGCGCAGGACGGTCACCAGCCGCGCGGCCAGTTCCTCCTCGCCCGGCTCGCTGTGCAGGGTGGCGGTCAGGTTGCCGGGGACGGCGGCCAGCGTCGCCGCCAGCTCCTCCTCGTCCGCGTACGTCAGCACGACGGTCAGCGGGCCGAAGCACTCTTCGAGGAGCAGTTCCGCCGCGTTCTCGTCGGCGAGCAGCGCGGCGGGCGCGGTCAGCAGCCGCGCGGTCACCTGCCGGTCGTCGCCGGGCTTGCCGGTGGCGGCCACGGTCACGCCGGGCAGCGAGGCACGGGCGTCCGCCCCGGAGAGGAACCCGCCGCGGATGCCGTCGCCGAGAAGCACCTGCGGGCCCATCTCGGTGAAGTGACCGGCCATCGCCTCGACCAGCGCGCGGCCCGCTTCCGTGGCGGGGGCGAGGACGAGGCCCGGCTTGGTGCAGAACTGGCCCGACCCCTGCGTCGCGGACGCCGCGAGACCGGACGCGATGGCCGTGGTCCGCGCCTCGGCCGCGCCGGGGGTGATCACCAGCGGGTTGAGGCTGCCGAGCTCGCCGTAGAAGGGGATCGGCTCCGGCCGCGACTTCGCCACGTCATGCAGGTAGCGCCCGCCGGGCACCGATCCGGTGAAGCCGACGGCCTTCACGACGGGATGGCGGACCAGCGCGATCCCGGCGTCCTGGCCGTGGACGAGCTGGACGACGTCCTCGGGCAGGCCCGCCGCGCGCGCCCCGGCGCGCAGCGCGGCCAGGGCGATCTCCGAGGTCTCGGGGTGCAGCGGGTGGGCCTTGACCACGACCGGGCAGCCCGCCGCGAGCGCGCTCGCCGTGTCGCCGCCGCTGACGCTGAAGGCCAGCGGGAAGTTGCTGGCGGAGAAGACGGCGACCACGCCGATCGGCACGTTCATCCGGCGCAGGTCCGGCCGCGGCGGCGCGGCCGACGGGTCGGCCCGGTCGATCCGCACGTCGAGGTAGGAGCCCTCGCGCAACGCCTCGGCGAACAGCCGGAACTGCCCGGCGGAGCGGGCCACCTCGCCGGTGAGCCTGGGCACGCCGAGCGCGGTCTCCGCGTCGGCGGCGGCGATCAGCGCGTCGCCCGCGGCCTCGAGTTCGGCGGCCATCGCGTCGAGCAGTTCCGCCCGGCCGCGCGGGCCCGCCGCGTCCAGCTCACGCAGGGTCGCCTGGGCGGTACGGCAGGCCTGATCGACCTGCTCGGCGGTTGACTCGGCGAACTCGCCGCGGCGGTCGCCGGTGCGGGCGTCGACGCTCCAGACGGTCATCGGTGCTGCTCTCCAATCGCACGTTCTCGCGTGGTCCGGCGCAGGGCGGAGAGGCCGCCCGGGGTCGGCTGGCCACCATCCTGCCCGAGGTGGGGGACCGGACGGCACCGGGGCCATGGCGCCCTCCGAGGAGGATCATGTCGGTGCGCGCCGCTACCGTCCCTTCATGCTCACCCTTATCACCGGCGCCGCCGGGCGCATCGGCACCTGCCTGCACCAGGAGCTGCCCGGACTCGGCCACCGGCTGCGTCTCATGGACCGGGTCCGCGTCGAGGGCACCGGCATCGATCAGGTCGTCGGCGACATCACGGACCCGGGAGCGCTCGCCCGCGCGATGGAAGGCGTCCACGCCGTCGTGCACCTGGCGGGCGACCCCTCGACGTCGGCGTCCTTCGAGAGCGTGCTCGGCGCCAACATCGAGGGCACCTACCGGGTCTTCGAGGCGGCGCGCCTCGCGGGTGTGGAGCGGGTCGTCTTCGCCAGCAGCAACCACGCGGCCGGATTCACCCCCCGCCAGGAGTCGGCGCCCGCCGACACCCCCGTACGCCCCGACTCGCTGTACGGCGTCTCCAAGGCGTACGGGGAGGCGCTCGGGCGGTATTACGCCGACAGGTACGGCATGCGGGTGGCGTGCCTGCGCATCGGCTCCTTCGAGCCGCGCCCGCCGGACGCCAGGGCGTTGTCCACCTGGCTCAGCCCCGGCGACATGGTGCGGCTGGCGCACGCCTGCCTGACGGCGCCCGACCTGACCTACGCCCTGGTGTGGGGCGTCTCAGCCAACACCCGTGGGTGGCTCGATCTGGAGCCGGGCCGAGCGCTGGGTTACCACCCGCGGGACGACGCCGAGGTCCACGCCGCCGGACTGCCCGTGCTCGACCCCGCCGATCCGGATCACGCCTGGCTCGGCGGTCGCACCGTGGAGAGCTGACGGGCTGGAGCTCCCTTCGGCGTGCCTCCGGGATATCGGTGAGTCTCGCGAGTACCTTCGGCATCATGGCCACCCGTACGTCCGGCAAGGGTTCAGGGAAGCGTCCCACGCCGCGGACCGGGTCCCGCCCGGCTCCCGCCAAGCGGACTCCGGCGGGATCCCGCAGCCGATCCGGGTCGGGTTCACGTCCGGCCCGCAATCGTCAGGTCGCGACCGGCCAGGATCCGGTCAGCTGGGTCTTCATGATGATCGGCAAGCTGGTCATCGGATTCTGGCTGCTGCTCGCCCACGGCATGGGCGGTGCCGTACGCGCTCTCGGGCAGGGCGCACGCGATCTCGATCCGGCGCACCGCCGCGACGGCCTCGGCCTCTCCGTGCTCGCGGGCGCGATCGTGCTCGCGGCGATGACCTGGCGGGACACCAAGACCGGCGTCGCCGCGGTGGTCGACGCGGTGGTGCACGGCACCGTCGGCGCGCTGACCTGGTCGGTCCCGTTCCTGCTCGGTCTGCTCGCCTGGCGGTTCCTGCGCCATCCCGACCAGAACGCCGAGACGGGCCGGATGGGCATCGGATGGACGGCGCTCCTCGCCGGCATCCTCGGGATCGTCCACGTGACCCACGGCACGCCGTACCCCTCCGGGGGCGTGGACGACGGCATGGACAAGGTCTCGGCGGCCGGGGGGATGCTGGGCTTCCTTGTCTCGGCCCCGCCGTCGAGCATCCTGCCCGCGTTCATCACGATCCCGCTGCTCCTGATGTTGTCCGGCTTCGGCGTCCTGGTGATCACCGCCACCCCGGTCCACCGCGTCCCCGAGCGCCTCGCCGAGATCAGGCACATGCTCTTCCAGCGGCCCGAGGACTCCCCGGCGAAGGGGACGAAGCCGCAGCCCCGGCCGAAGCGCACGCGAAAGAAGCCGGGCGCCGACGAGGAACGCGAGGTCGGCGACAACGTCAAGCCGTACGACACCCCCGTGCTCTCGGAGGAGGGCGGGCGGCGCGCCGACCACGCGCCGGAGATCGTCCCGGGGCTGGTCGACGACGAGCCGGAGGCCGCCGCCGCTCCGGGCAAGGCGCCCTCCCAGCCGCCGTTGCCCACCCCGGCGCCGCGCAAGGTCGAGCAGCTCGTGCTCTCGCCGCAGACCGGGCCGTACACGCTGCCGGACACGCAGATGCTGCGGGTGGGGTCGGCGCCCAAGCCGCAGACGAAGGCCAACACCATCGTGGTGAACGCGCTGAGCAGTGTCCTGGAGCAGTTCGCCATCGACGCGCAGGTGATCGGTTTCACGCGAGGGCCGACGGTCACCCGCTACGAGATCGAGCTGGGCCCCGCGGTCAAGGTCGAGAAGGTCACCGCGCTCACCAAGAACATCGCCTACGCCGTCAAGTCCGCGGATGTCAGGATCTTGTCCCCGATCCCCGGCAAATCGGCGATCGGGGTGGAGATCCCCAACACCGACAAGGACCTCGTGTCGCTCGGCGACGTGCTGCGCTCCCAGGTGGCCCAGGCGGACCATCACCCGATGATCGTGGGCCTCGGCAAGGACGTCGAGGGCCGGACCATAGTGGCCAACCTCGCGAAGATGCCGCACATCCTCATCGCGGGCGCCACCGGCGCGGGCAAGTCGACCTGCATCAACGGCCTGATCACCTCGATCCTGATGCGGTCGACCCCGGACGAGGTCCGGATGGTGCTCGTCGACCCCAAGCGCGTGGAGCTGTCCGCCTATGAGGGCATCCCGCACCTCATCACGCCGATCATCACCAACCCGAAGAAGGCCGCCGAGGCCCTCGAATGGGTCGTCGGCGAAATGGACCGGCGTTACGACGACCTCGCGGCCAGCGGCTTCCGTCACGTGGACGACTTCAACAACGCCGTACGCGCGGGCAAGCTCGTGCCGCCGCCCGGCAGCGAGCGGGTCTACCAGCCCTACCCCTACCTCCTGGTGATCGTCGACGAGCTGGCCGACCTGATGATGGTCGCGCCGCGTGATGTGGAGGACTCCGTCGTCCGCATCACGCAGCTCGCCCGCGCCGCCGGCATCCACCTGGTCATCGCCACGCAGCGGCCGTCCGTGGACGTCGTCACCGGCCTCATCAAGGCCAACGTGCCGTCCCGCCTGGCGTTCGCCACGTCCTCGCTCGCAGACTCCCGGGTCATCCTCGACCAGCCGGGCGCGGAGAAGCTGGTCGGCCAGGGTGACGCGCTGTTCCTGCCGATGGGCGCCAGCAAGCCCATGCGACTGCAGAACGCGTTCGTCTCCGAGAAGGAGATCGCCGACGTCGTCGGCCACTGCAAGACCCAGATGCAGGTCGAATACCGCGACGACGTGGCGGCCCCGGCGACGGCCAAGCGCGAGATCGATGAGGAGATCGGCGACGACCTCGACCTGCTGGTCCAGGCGGCGGAGCTGATCGTCTCGACGCAGTTCGGCTCCACGTCGATGCTCCAGCGCAAGCTGAGAGTCGGCTTCGCGAAGGCCGGCCGGCTGATGGACCTGCTGGAGAGCCGCAACGTCGTCGGCCCGAGCGAGGGTTCCAAGGCCCGTGAGGTCATGGTCAAGCCGGACGACCTGCCCGGCCTGCTCGCCGATCTGCGCGGAGAGTAGCCGCGACACTACGGTGGGGGGTGCCCCTGCTTCGCCGTCCCGGATCCGCTACTGATTGAATGGGACCAACTACGCAACGTCGCTGACGGGTGATAGTTCCGGGCGTAGCCGTTTCGGGGGACGTGAGCTATGAGCATTGGCGAAGCTCTGGCGGAGGCGCGGGAGCGGGCGGGCATGACGGTGAGTCAGCTCAGCCAGCGCACGCGCATACGCGAGACCATAATCGAGGCAATGGAGCGGGACGACTTCTCGCTCTGCGGAGGCGACTTCTACGTGCGCGGGCATCTGCGCGCGATCTCCAGGGCGGTCGGGCTCGATCCCGAGGGGACGGTCCGGCAGTACGACGAACTCCGCGGCGGGTCCGTCATGCCGGTACGCGCCGCGAGCGTCTTCAAGGCGGGACGCTCACTCGGGGGGCGCGGGCGCAAGGCGCCCAACTGGACCATGGCGCTCGCGATCGCGCTGGTGGTCGCCGCGGTGTTCGGGATCATCCGGCTGATCGGCGGTTCCGGCGACCCGGTGCGGGAGACGGCGGCCCACAGCGGGCGCGCGCCCGCGGCGGGACGGGCCGCCGAGCACGACGCCGCGAAGGCGAAGGGCGACTTGGTCGTCCTCAAGGTCACCGGGAAGAGGTCGTCCTGGATCACCGTCAGGGACGGGGCGGGGCGCCAGCTGTTCCAGGGCACCGTGGGGCGGGGGGAAACCTCCACCTGGAAGGCTCGTGACCAGGTCAAAGTCGTCTTCGGCGACGCGGGCGCCGTCCGCCTCGAAGTCAACGGCAAGGACCTCGGCACGCCCGGCAAGAAGGGGGAGACGCTGCGGCGCACCTACGGGGCGGGAGTCCCGGGTCCCCGCTAGGGCCCGACTCCCGATACCTTAGTTTCATCATGTCTTCTCGCCGAACCGTATCGCTGGTCACCTTGGGTTGCGCGCGCAACGAGGTCGACTCGGAAGAGCTGGCCGCGCGTCTCGAAGCCGCCGGCTGGCAGATGGGCGATGACGCGCCCGACGTCATCGTCGTCAACACCTGTGGCTTCATCGATTCGGCGAAGAAGGATTCGATCGACACGCTGCTGGCGGCCGCGGACTCCGGCGCCAAGGTCGTGGCCGCCGGATGCATGGCCGAGCGCTACGGCGACCAGCTCGCCGACGCGCTTCCCGAGGCCGCCGCGGTGATCTCCTTCGACGACTACGCCTCGATCGGGGAGCGGCTCGACGACGTGGTGGCCGGTCGTGCGTTGAAGCCGCACACGCCGCGCGACCGCCGGCTCCTGCTGCCGATCAGCCCTGTCGAGCGGCAGCAGGCGCGGGCCCAGATCCCGGGGCACGGCGGTGACCTGCCTGAGGGCCTGGCCCCCGCCAGCGGCCCGCGCACGCTGCGCAAGCGGCTGAGCGACGGCCCGGTGGCCTCGCTGAAGCTCGCCTCCGGCTGCGACCGGCGGTGCAGCTTCTGCGCCATCCCCGCCTTCCGCGGCGCGTACGTCTCCAGGAGTCCCGAAGACCTGCTCGCGGAGGCCCGCTGGCTGGCCGAGCAGGGCGTCAGGGAGCTCGTGCTGGTCAGCGAGAACTCCACGTCGTACGGCAAGGACCTGGGCGACCTGAGGGCGCTGGAGGCGCTGCTGCCCAAGCTGGCCGCGACCGACGGCATCGAGCGGGTCCGGGTCAGCTACCTCCAGCCGGCCGAGCTGCGGCCCGGCCTCCTGGACGTGATCGCCTCGACCGAGGGCGTGGCGCCGTACTTCGACCTGTCGTTCCAGCACGCCAGCGGGCCGGTGTTGCGGCGGATGCGGCGGTTCGGCGATCCCCGGCGGTTCCTCGATCTGCTGGAGCAGATCCGCGAGCGCGCCCCCGAGGCGGGCGTGCGCTCCAACTTCATCGTCGGCTTCCCCGGCGAGACCCAGGAGCACTTCGACGAGCTGGTCGCCTTCCTCGAGGAGGCCAGGCTCGACGTGATCGGCGTCTTCGGCTACTCCGACGAGGAGGGCACCGAGGCGGCGTCCTTCGACGGCAAGCTCGACCAGGAGATCGTGGACGAGCGGGTCGCCGCGCTGTCCGAGCTGGCCGAGGAGCTCGTCGCCCAGCGGGCGGAGGAGCGCATCGGCACCGACCTCGAGGTCCTCATCGAGGAGGATCTGGGCGACGGCGGCTACGAGGGACGCGCCGCCCACCAGGGGCCGGAGGTCGACGGTTCGGTCACCGTCCAGGGCATCGGCCTGGTGCCCGGGCAGATCGTCCCGGCCGTCGCCGTCGATTCGGAGGGGGTTGACCTGATCGCCCGGATCAAGGCCGGTCCATGACCGAGCGCAGCGAGCCGCCGGTGACCGCGGCGAGCTCGCCGGAGATCGTTCCGGAGCCGCCGGCGTCCCGGACCGCCGAGCCGGCCGAGGCTCCCGCTCGCCTTGTCAGCACCTGGAACATCGCGAACGCGCTGACCATCGTCCGGCTGGCGATCGTCCCGGTCTTCACGGCGTTCCTCTTCATGGACGGCCAGGGCTGGAGGTATGGCGCCCTCGCGGTCTTCCTCATCGCCTCGCTCACTGACCAGCTCGACGGGTGGCTGGCCCGCAGGTACGGCTTGATCACCGATTTCGGGAAGATCGCCGATCCGATCGCCGACAAGGCCCTGATCGGGGCCGCGCTGGTGAGCCTGTCGATCCTCGGTGAGATCCCCTGGTGGGTCACCATCGTGATCATCGCCAGGGAGGCGGGGGTGACCCTGCTGCGGTTCTTGGTCATCCGGCACGGCGTGATTCCGGCCAGCTATGGCGGGAAGGTGAAGACCGTTCTGCAGATCGTGGCCATCGCGCTCTACATCCTGCCGCAGGCACCCGACCTGATCCGGTGGCTGCTGATGGGGCTCGCGATCGCCGTCACGGTCGGCACGGGCGTCGACTACGTGGTCCGGGCGGTCCGGCTGCGCCAGGTGGCGAGGAGGTCGCGCGCCGAGTGAAGGGCTCCGCCGCAGCGCAGATCCTCTCGCTGCTGGTCCGGCAGGGGGCCACCGTCTCGGTGGCCGAGTCGCTGACGGGCGGCCTGATCGGGGCCGCGCTGACCGACCCGATGGGCGCCTCCGCCGCCTTCCGCGGCGGTGTGATCGCCTATGCGACCGAATTGAAGATCAAATTGCTCGGGGTTCCCGCCGACCTGCTGGAGCGGGAGGGCGCCGTGCATGCGGATGTCGCCGCCGCCATGGCCAAGGGAGTCCGCGAACTGGCGGAGGCCGACTACGGCCTGGCCGTCACGGGGGTGGCCGGTCCCGACACGCAGGACGGCAAGCCGGTCGGCACCGTCCACGCCGCCGTCTGCGGTCCGCGAGCCCGCGTCTGGCACCGGGATCTGATGTTGACCGGGTCCAGGGAGCACATCCGCGACGCCACGGCCAAGGAGGCCTTGGAGCTGCTGAGAGGTGTGCTAGAGGCAAATTTGGGGGAACAATCGGGGTGATTACCGCGTTACGTCACCAGCGAACATGCTCGCCACGGTCTGCCGCGGTGTCGCTCGATACGGGTACGGTGGAGCTGTGAGTGAGGTCCGTGAGCCATCGGCGAGGAGCAAGTCCGGAAAGCGGCCGGGGAAAGGGCCGAACGAACCAATGATGACGGCGAGGACTATGTACGAAGGGCGTTCGAAGAACGGGCGATACGAACCGACCACGCGGAGCGCCGTGAAGACGCCTGCGCTCGGGAGGGAGCGACAGATGGTCCTGCTGCGTCAGCTGCTCGGTGATGTGCTGCGGCGGCTGCGGGTGCGGCAGAACCGCACCCTGCGTGAGGTCTCCACTCTGGCGCGTGTCTCACTCGGCTACCTGTCCGAGGTTGAGCGCGGTCAGAAGGAGGCGTCCTCGGAGTTGCTCGCCTCGATTTGCGGCGCCCTCGGTGTTCCGCTGTCGCAGGTGCTGCGCGAGGTTTCCGACCAGTTCGCGCTCGCCGAGCTCCAGCATGCCCCGGTCCTTGCCGACATGCCCGAGCACGAGCGGCTGCCGATTCCGGAGACCGTTCCCGGTGGCCTTCCCGGTCCCGAGTTCGACGGTTTTCCCGAGGTCAAGGACATGGTCGCCGCCTAGCCTCCCTGGCAGGCGCGACACCAATAGATCAATCGTTCATAGGGCTGCGGCCCGAGTTCCCCACCGCTGACCGGGTTCCCGCAACGCCGGCAGGGGCGGCGTGCCCTGCCGTACACAAAGAACGCCCGTCCTGGCCGAGAGTCGCCCGTGGTGACCGGAGCCGGAGCGTCCTTGCTCGCCTCCATGAGCCGGTGAGCGAGTGTCACCACGCCTTCCAGTTCGTCCGCAGACATGGATCCGACCACCCGCCACGGCGACAGACGCGCGAGAAACAGCGTCTCGGCCCTCCAGATAGTGCCGATCCCCGCCAGGTTCCGCTGGTCGAGCAGCGCCTCCCCGATGGTGGTCTCCGGCGCCTCGCGCAGATTTTGTACCGCCGCCGCCGCGTCCCAGTCGGGGCCGAGAAGGTCGGGCCCGAGATGGCCGACGACGCGGTCCTCCTGGTCGCCGCGCAGCAGATCGACGACGCCCAGCCTCGTCCCGACGGCCTGCCATCGCGCGTTGGCGAGGATCAGCCGTACGACGTCGCCGCGCGGGGCGGGCCGGTTCGCGGGGACGACCCGCCAGGAGCCGTCCATCCGCAGGTGCGTGTGGATCGTGAGATCGCCCTCCACGCGGGTGAGCAGGTGCTTGCCGCGGGAGACGGTTTCGAGGACGGCGCGGCCCCGCAGGTCGGCCGTGGCGTGCCGGGGCACCCGGAAGTCCGATCGGGTGAGCACCCGGCCGTCGAGCGCCTGGCGCAGCCGCTTGGCCGCCCGGTAGACCGCGTCGCCCTCGGGCATGTCAGACCGGCGTGTGCGAGTTCCACGCGGACGGGTCGGAGGCGAGGTCGGTGACCCTCGACGGCAGCTCGCCCTTGGCGATCTGCTCCAGCGTGACCTCTTCGAGGATGGCCCGCTCGCTGGCGCGCAACGCGATCCACACCTGCTGCAGCGCCTCGGCCGCGCCCGTGTAGCCCACATGTTCGGGCCGCTCACCGCGGACGTTGGCCAACGGCCCGTCCACGGCCCTGATCACGTCGGCGAGGGAGATCTGGTCGGCGGGCCGCGCCAGGACGTAGCCACCTTCCGGGCCGCGCTGACCGCGAACCAGTCCCGCGCGGCGCATCTGGAGCAAAATGTTCTCCAGGTATTTGGGGGGCATCTCTTGACCCTTGGCGAGCTCGCCCACGGTTGTGGGTCCCGCGCCCGCGGCGGCGAGCTCGGCGGCGGCACGGAGGGCGTAGTCGACACGGGCAGAAAGTCGCATGTAGTCGATTATCCCGCCTGGTTGGCAGTGGTTCGACGCCGCCTCATGTCATCCGCCGTCAGGTGAGGCGGAGCCGTACGACGATGGGGAGATGGTCGGAGAACGGGACCCGCGGCACCCGGGCCTCGACCGCACGCAGACCCGGCGTGAGCAGCACGTGGTCGATGCGCTTGACCGGATCGTCGGCCGGTGACGTGGGCGGGTTCCCGAGCGCGAGCAGTGGGTCGGTCAGCCCGGCCGCCGAAAGGACGCGCATCTCGGGGTCATCCGGCGTGGTGTTGAGGTCTCCCGCGAGGAGCACCGGCCGCGCCGTCCCGTTCTGCCGGCCCAGGTTCCATACGATCTGCGCCACCTCCGGGGCCTGGCCGGGCGGCGCCTGCAGGTGGCTGTTCACGATCCCGACCTCCTTGCCACCGACCGTGAGCACGATCGCCTGGGCCTGGGCACCCGTCGGGTAGTCGTGCCGCCCCAGAGCGTGCGAGGTGATCTCCTTGACCGGAAGATTCGTGAGCAGCGCGTCGCCCCACAGCGGGTCGGCCGCCGGGGCGAAGTAGTAGCGCATGCCGAGCCCCCCGGCGATCCGGGCCAGGTCGTCGTGCCCGCCGTTGAGGAGCCACCCCCGGTCCACCTCGCTGAGCAGGACGACGTCCGGGTGCTGGGCGCGGGCCCAGTCGGCGATCCGGTCGAGGTCGAGGGTGCCCTTGAGGCCGAATCCCATCCGGATGTTGTAGGTGATCAAGGTGAACTCGGGCTGGGCCGCTTCGCGCTGGCCGGGGACCGGGTGCCAGGTGAACAACCCCGTGATCAGCCCCAGGATCAAGGCGGTCGGCAGCCACTTCCTGTACGGCCACACGACGGGAAGGAGGGGGCGACGCCAGGAGACCTTCGCGCTCGTACCCGCCACCAGCACGGCCACCGCGATCGGGATCACCATGTTGGGGAAGCCGAGGTTCGTGTCGTAGGCCGCGTAGTAGAGGAACGTGGCGACCAGGAACACCACCATGCCGCCGAGTAAGGCGACGCCGCCGCGAGGAGGGCGGCCGGGGGGCGTGGCGGCGCACGCGGAGAAGCGCAGGCACGCGCCCAGGGCAAGGGGGGTGGCGAAGGAGAGCGGCGAGGACGGCTCGAGGGTCCAGGCCGACGTCGCGATCAGGAGGATCGCGGTCCACCAGCCCCATTGGGCGGTCCGTGCGATGACGACGCCCCAGCACAGGACGACGACGTGGAGCACCATGGCGACGACGCCGAACTCCGCCGAATGCTGCTCCGACATCCCGCCGGGGAAGGCGGTGACGCCCGAGGTCATGCCCGCGATCAAGAGCACGGGGCCGACGAGGAACCATACGGCGGCGGGGGCGAGGTCGTCCGACGGGGGCGAGAGCCGTACGAAGGCCAGGAAGGCGGCGCAGATGGCGACGACGGCGAGCCAGGGGAGCGGGCCGTCCCGCCAGACCAGGTCCATCCGGTCGAGCATCAGGTGCGCGACGGTGGAGATCGCCAGTCCGGCCGCCACGCCCACCGGGACCGCCTCCCGGGCGGCCGTGCGGGCGGTGCCGTACAGGAAGACCAGGCCGGCGCACACGCCGGTCGCGGAGACGTAGACCTGGAGGTCGCCGCCGTCGGCCGCCTGCAGGCCGAGCCGGGCCGCGACGAGGACGACCGCGCCGCAGACCTGGATCGGGCGGGCTCCGGTGAGCCGCGCGACCGGCACGGCGGCGAAGGGAAGGACGAACCACAGGGCGGCGAACATCCCCATCTGTTCCGGCGGGGTGTCGCCGGCCCTGCCGTACAGGGTGATCAGCGAGGGCAGGAAGACGCGCAGCGCGTCGGCGAGCAGGAGGACGCCCAGGGCGATGGCGGCCGGAGTCCTGATCCCCGGGGGAATCCGCCGGACGGCCGGGATGCCGCGGTGTTCGGTGACCGGTGCCGCCATGCGCTCTCCTCTGCCGAAGACATGAGCGATCCTCGTACTTCTCGGGTGGGAGGGCAATAGCGGGGAGTCTCGTGGTTCCGCCCGATGCGGGGGGATTGCCTGATCGCTAAGCTGGCAGGAAACTTTGCTGACCGGGCGCGGGCGCACCTTGTGATAGATCTTCGGGGGCGATCATGGAAAGTAGGACCGTGGAGCGGCGGCCCGGCGTCCCGAGACTGCTGCGGGAGATCAACGATCGGGCCGCGCTGGAACTGCTGCTCGCCTCGGGGCCGCTGACCCGGGGCCAGATCGGCGAGCTGACCGGGTTGTCCAAGGTCACCGCCTCGCAGACCCTGGCCCGGCTCGAGGAACGCGGCCTCGTCGAGGTCGTCGGAGAGCAGGCGGGCAACAGGGGACCCAACGCCGCGCTGTACGGCGTGGTGCCGTCGTGCGGATACGTCGCGGGCCTCGACGTCGGCCCCGACCTGGTCACGGCGGCCATCGCCGACATCAACGGCAAGGTGGTCGCGCAGGTCACCGCGGAGCCGAGCGCCCACGACGACCCGGTCTCCGCCGTGCACAACGCCGTCGTGAAGGCGTGCAGGTCGGCCAAGGTGGCGCTGTCGCGGCTGCGCGGCGTCGTGATCGGCACCCCCGGCGTGGTGGACCCGCGGACCGGCGACGTCCGGTTCTCGTTCGACCTGCCGCACTGGCACGAGGGCATCCACGAGGCCTTGGCCAGGGACCTGCGCCGTGAGGTCACCATCGAGAACGACGTCAACCTCGTCGCGGTCGCGGAACGTGCCAACGGCGCGGCCCGGGACGTCGAGGATTTCGTGCTCGTCTGGGTGGGCCGGGGCATCGGTCTCGCCGTCGTCCTGGGCGGCCGGTTGCACCGGGGCAGGTCCGGCAGCGCGGGCGAGATCGGCTATCTCCCGGTGCCGGGCGTTCCGCTGGCCGAGGCCGTGAAGGCGACGCCCGGGCGGCTGCCGTCGCTCGCCGGCGGCCTGCAGTCGCTGGTCAGCGCCGAGGCGGTCACCGAGCTGGCGCGGGAGTACGGCTTCGTGGGCGGTAGCGCCGCCGAGTGCGTGACCGCCGCGGTGGAGGCGGGGGAGCGCGGCGCCCCCCTGCTGGACGCGATCGCCTCCCGCCTGGCCCTGGGGGTCGCGTCGGTGTGCGTGGTGCTCGACCCCGGCATGGTGGTCCTCGCGGGCGAGGTCGGGCGAGCCGGAGGGGCAGGCCTGACCACGCGGGTGGAGGAGGCCGTCGCGCGGATCTGCCTGATCCGCCCGCAGGTGGTCACCACCGCGGTCGAGGGCAACCCGGTGCTGCGCGGTGCGGTCCTGGCCGCGCTGGAGCAGGCCCGTGAGGAGATCTTCGCGTCCTAGAGGCGTGGCCGACGCATCGAGCCCGGACAACCCGAAGCCCGGACAACCCGAAGCCCGGACAACCCGAACGCGCGGATACGTGAACGCGGGTACGCGAACGCGAGGGCATGCGAACGCGGGAACGCCCGGCCCGCGCTGGTGAGCGTGAGCCGGGCGTACGGGAGGCGCCTGGTGAGCGCGGGCCGGGCGTACGGGACGGTGTCTATGCCGTCAGCAGCTCCACGGCGGCCTGGGTGTTGGCCCGCGCGGCGCCGTACGTCGCGATGTAAGCCGCCGCCTCGGGTCGCCAGACGGGCAGCCCCATCTCGACCACCACCCCGTCGGGGCGGCCGGCCAGGAGGGCGGAGACGAGGTCGCGGCTCCGGGGGTATCGGTGCGCGTCCTTGAGCACGATGACCAGCGAGCGGCCTTCGGCCCTGCTGAGCAGCGTGGCGGGCTGGGCCTCGTCCGGCTTGATCCGGACGATCTCGGCCTCCGGCAGCCACGGCGCCACGCCCCACGGCACGTCGCCGACCGCGATCGTCGGCGGGGTGTCCACCTCGATCACGAACGGATCCACCAGGGGGGCCGCCGACCCGGAGAGGGTGACGGCGCGCCGGGCGGCGTCCAGGCCGATGACGTTGCTCTCCGCGGCCTCATCACGGGACACGGCGAACCACTCGCGCAGCAGTGCCACGCGATCGGCGGCCTCCTCAAGCCGGGCGAGCGGCAGCCGGCCGTCGCCCACCGCCCGGATGATCTCTTCCAGGATGCCGCGGATCTCCTCGTGGGTGGGCAGCGGCCCGAGACAGAGCAGGTCGGAGCCCGCCGCCAGGGACAGTACGGCGCCGCCGCCCAGACCGACGCTCTTGGTGATCGCGTGCATGTCGAGGGCGTCGGAGATCACCACGCCGTCGTAGCCCATCTCCTGGCGGAGCAGCGTGGTCAGCGCGGCGGGGGACAGCGTGGCGGGAGCCGTACCGGTGAGGTGGGGGACCGCCACGTGCGCCGTCATGATCGACTTGGTGTCGGCGTCGATGGCGGCCCGGAAGGGCGCCAGCTCGCGCTCCCAGAGGAGGTCGCGCGGGACGTCCACCCGGGGGATCTCCAGGTGGGAGTCCTGCCTCGTCGCCCCGTGCCCGGGGAAGTGCTTGACGCAGGCGGCGATACCGAGCGACTGGAGCCCGCGCACGGCGGCCACCGTGTGCCGCGAGACCAGGTCGGTGGAGGAGCCGAAGGACCTGGTGCCGATCACCGGGTTGTCGTCCGCGGTGTTGACGTCGGCCACGGGTCCCATGTCGAGGTTCACGCCGGACCTGGCGAGGTCGGAGGCGATGGAGCGATAGACCCGCTCGGTCAGCTCGACGTCGTCCACGGCGCCCAGCGCGGCGTTGCCCGGGTACGGGCTGCCGGTGTGGTAGGCGATGCGGGTGACGTCACCGCCCTCCTCGTCGAGCGAGATCACCGGCCGGCCGGTGCCGCTCAGCCGGCCGGTGAGCCGGGCGAGCTGCTCGGGGCTCGCCACGTTGAATCCGAAGAGGGTGACACCGCCGAGGCCGTTCTCCAGTTCGTGGAGAACCCAGTCCGGGGCGGTCGTGCCGGGGAAGGCGACGAGCAGTGTGCCGGCCGCGAGACGGTAGAGCCCCCGGTTGCCGATGCTCGCGGAGTAGTCGGACATGACTGTCTTCGGCTCCAAGATGGTCGTGGTACGGCTCCCGCGGCGTGCCGGAGCCGTACGAGATGGTGTGGATCGGCGCTGGTGGTTCAGCGCGGAGTCATGAGGGCGGGTTCAGCCCTTGACGGCGCCCGCGACGAGGCCGGAGACCATGCGCCGCTGCACCAGCAGGAAGAAGATGAGGACCGGAATGGTCATCAGGGTCGAGGCGGCCATGATGCCGCCCCAGTCCGTCGACCGCTGGCCGACGAAGAACTGCAGAGCCACCGGCATCGTGTACGTGCCCTGGTCGCTGATCAGGGTCAGCGCGTAGACGAACTCGTTCCAGGTGGTGATGAACGAGAAGATGCTGGTGGCGACCAGGCCGGGGGCCACCAGCGGGAACAGCACCCGCCAGAAGGTCGTGAACCGGCCGGCGCCGTCGATCCAGGCCGCCTCCTCGACCTCCTTGGGCACCGCGGCGACGAACGTGCGCAGCATCCAGACGGAGAACGGCAGGGTGAGCCCGACGTTGACCACGACGAGGCCGATGAGCTGGTCGAACATGCCGAGCCGCTTGACCATGGTGAACAGCGAGATCAGCAGCGCCTCGGCCGGCACCATCTGCACGATCAGCAGCAGGATCAGGAACGAGGTGCGGAACCTGAACCTGAACCTGGCCACCGCCGTCGCGGCGAGCAGCGCGAACACCGCGCCGATGACCACGGCGCTGACCGCCACGATCGCGCTGTTGAGCAGGTACTGCCAGATCAAGTGCCCGGCCACGCCCTTGGTGAACACCCGGGAGATGTGGTCGAGCGACGGCGGGCTGGGGAACGGGATGAACTCGGTGCTGAGGATCTGGTTGTTCGGCTTGAACGCGGTGGCGACCATCCAGTAGACCGGGAAGACCGCGAACAGGAACACGATGATCCCGGCGCCGTTGAGCGCGACGCGCCCGAGTTTCTTGCGGGTCAGGCCGTCGTTCATCGCACGTCCTCCGTCTTCACGATCTGCCGGACGTAGAAGAAGGTGATCACCAGCAGGATGCCGGTCAGCACGACGGCGATGGCCGCGCCGAGGCCCATCTTCGGTGGGTTGCTGAACGCCTCGGCGTAGCTCCACAGCGAAAGGTTGAACGCGTCGCGGTACACCGTGCCGCCGTTGAGCAGGTAGAGCTGGGTGAAGACCTTGAAGTCCCAGATGGTGGAGAGCACCACCAGGACCGAGAACACCGGCTTGAGCAGCGGGAAGGTGATCTTCCAGAATGTGGTGAACGGGCCGGATCCGTCCATCTGCGCCGCCTCGTACATCTCCGAGGGGATGCTCTTCAGGCCCGCGAGGACCGACACCGCGATGAAAGGGAACGACGCCCAGACCACGGCGACGACGAGCACGAAGTAGATCGTGACTGTGTCATTGAACCAGGGCTGCCCGCTCCAGTCGGAGCGGCCGAAGACCAGGTTGGACAACCAGTCCGGGAGCAGGTTCAGCATCCAGTTGACCAGGCCCGCGTCCGAGTCGAACAGCCACTTCCACACGATGGCCTGGGCGGCGGGCGGGGTGGCCCACGCGGCCATGATGCCGACGATGACGAGCATCGACATCTTCTTGCCGAGCTTGTTGAGCAGCAGGCCGACGAGCGTTCCGACCACCAGCGTCAGGGTGACCGTGACGGCCGCGAACACGATGGTGTTGCGCAGCGACGGCCAGAAGAGGTCGGACTCGAAGATGTGCGTGTAGTTGTCCAGTCCGACGAACTCCGCCGGACGAGGATTGATCGCCTTTAGCTGCGCCAGGCCCACCTTGTGGAAGGACATGTCGATGACCTGGTACAGCGGGTAGAGCAGCAGCCCCCCGATGACCAGGAACCCGGGCAGAAGCAGGACGTACGGAACGACCCAATCGGGAAGCCGGCTGGATCGGCGTGGCGGCTGTCGCAGGCGCCGCGCCGGGGCGGAGGAGTCCCCTCCGCCCCGGGCCGCTGTCGACGTGTGAGTCGTCATGGCGTTACTGGTTGAGAATCGTCTCGAGCTCGGTGTTGGCCGCGGCCAGAGCCTCGTCGACGCTCTTCTTGCCGTCGATCACCGCGCGGGCCGCGTTCTGCAGGACGGCCTTGGTGTCGTTGGCCTCAGCCCAGTTCGGGCTGGCCGGGAAGCCCTTCGCGACCTTGAAGGTGTCGGTGAACGGCTTCTGCGCCGGGTCGTTGCCCATCTCGGCGAGCGCGTCCGGGAAGAGCGGGAGCAGGCCGCCCTCCTTGGCGTACCGGACGCCGAACTCCTTGCCCGCGGCGAGCTTGAGGTACTCGGCGGCGAGCTCGGGGTTCTTGGAATCCTTCCAGATGGCGATGTCGTTGCCGCCCTGGAAGGCCGGGGCCGGGCCGCTGCCGTCCTTCGCGGGAAGCGAGAAGAACGCCATCTTCGACTCGTCGACCTTGCCCTTGCTCTGTTCCTTGATCGAGGCGATGTCCCAGCCGCCGGTGACGTACATGCCGACCTTGCCGGCGGCGAAGCGCTGGGCGATGTCGACGGAGTTCTGGGTCAGGCGGCCCTTCCCGGAGACGCCGTCCTTGGCGACCAGGTCGGTGTAGAACTGGAAGCCCTCCTTGAAGGCGGGCTCAGTGAGCTTGCCCACCCACTTGCCACCTTCGAAGGCGGCGAAGTCGCCACCGGCCGACCAGACGAACGGTGAGAGCGACATGTTCGCGTCAGATCCGCCGTTGAAGGCGAAACCGTCCACGTCCTTGCCCTGCTTCTCGACGATCGTCTTGGCCGTGGTGACGAGCTCGTCCCACGTCGTCGGCACCGACAGGCCGAGCTTGTCGAACCAGTCCTTGCGGTACAGCACGGCGCGGGTGCCGCCGCCCCAGGGAGCCGCGTAGATCTTGCCGTCGATGGTCTCGTAGCTCCACAGGTTCTGCGGGATCTGCTGCAGGTCCGGGTCGGACTTGGCCATGTCGGTGATGTCGGCGAGCGCCTCCTGCTGCACCCATGCGGCGACCTGGTCGTTGCCGAACTCGGTGACGTCCGGGCCCTCGCCGCCGGCGAGCGCGGTGGTCCACTTCTTCTGGGCCTCCGGCCACGGGATGTACTGGACCTTGGCCTCCGCGCCCGTGACCTCCTTGAACTTGGCGCCCAGGTCGGCCATGTACTTGTCGGACACCTCCGTGGGAGCGCCGAGGCGCCACACGGTCAGGGTCTGTCCGGCGTACTTCGGCCCGGCCGCCGCCGCGGTTTCGGCGGCGGACTGCTGTGCGGCGGGCTTCTCCTCGCTGCTTCCGCAAGCGGTGAGTCCCAGGGCCAAAGCTGCGGTCGCGGTGGTGGCGGCCGCGATCTTCACGATCTTCACGTTGGGTTTCTCCCTTCCCGGCTTCACGTCGGGGGTGGCGCTCGGTCGGCGCGCGTCCCGTGGCCTGATCGCTTGCCTCCGGGGCGGCTGTCGCTAAACTAACAAGAAACTTTATTAAAAAAAACATGCCGTTAGCGGATCGTGACGAGAGAGAGGAGGCGCGGCCGGTGTCACTACGACCGGGCACCCCCCGGCTGCTGCGCCAGATGAACGACCGGGCCGCGCTCGAACTGCTCGTCGCGCACGGCCCGCTGACCCGTGGCGAGCTGGGGGAACTCACGGGGCTCTCCAGGGTCACCTCCGGCCAGCTCCTGGCGCGGCTGGAGGAGCGCGGGCTGGTGACCACGGCCGGCGAGCGTCCGGGCGGGCGGGGCCCGAACGCCGCGCTCTACGCCGTCGACCCGACCAGCGCGTACGTGGCCGCTCTGGAGGTGTTGCCGGACAGCGTCACCGCCGCCGTGGCCGACATCGCCGGCGAAGTCGTGGCCGAGGTGACCGTCGATCCGACCGAGGCGGCCGACCCGGTGGGGATCGTCCGCAACGCGGTGCTCCGGGCGTGCGCGACGGCGAGTGTCGACATGTCCCGCCTGCGGTCGTTCGTGATCGGGACACGTGGCGTGGTGGACCCCGCGACCGGTGACGTGCGTTACTCGTTCGACCTGCCCGCCTGGCATGTCGGCGTGCTCGCGGGGCTGCGGGCCGGCCTCGGGGAGTCCGTGGTCATAGAGAACGACGTCAACCTCGTCGCCCTCGCCGAGCAGGCGTACGGCGTCGCCAAGGGGGTGGACGACTTCGTCATCCTCTGGACCGGTGTGGGCCAGGGGCTCGGCGTCATGTTGGGCGGGCGGCTGCACCGGGGCATCTCCGGGGGCGCGGGGGAGGTCGGCTGGCTGCCCGTACCGGGCGAACCGCTGCCGACGGACGTCACCGCGCCCCAGTCCGGCTCGTTCCAGCGCCTGGTCGGAACGGACGCGCTGGCCGGTGTCGCGGCCGGGCACGGCCTCGCCGCCGCGCCCGCCGTCGATCTCGTCCGTACGGCGGTCGCCACCGGCAACTCCGGTTTCCTGGAGGAGCTGGCCGGACGGCTCGCCGTGGGCGTGGCGGCGGTGGCGGTGGTGCTCGATCCCGGACTCGTCGTCCTGAGCGGCGACATCGGGCGGGCCGGAGGATGGGAGCTCGCGCGCCGGGTGGAGGAGGCGGTGGCCCGGGTCTGCCCGAGCCGTCCCAAGGTCGCGGTCAGCCAGGTCGAGGGCAATCCCGTACTGCGCGGTGCGCTGGTGGCGGCACTGGACCAAGCGAGAGAGCAGGTCTTCTCGTCCACGATCTGATCCGGAAGCCGGCGGGTCGGCGGGGGGATCGCGTGGATCCGATCCGGAAGCCGGTCGGCGGCAGGGGCGGGGAACGTGCGGCTCCGGTCGTCGTCAGCCGGGCGGCGGACAGGCCGGGCGGGACGGGGACATCGCGGGGCCGCCTGAGGGACTTCGGTGACGGGTCAGTCCGGGCGCTCCCAGCGAGCGGGTAGTTTTTGACCATGTCTGACATCGTCCTCATCTCCGATCCCCGCGTGACCTCCCTCCCCGTCGCGGAGTGCGGAGAGCCGCTCAGCGACGTCCGCGGCCGGCTCCGCGTGGACGGGCGGCTCGCCGACGACGCCGGGGCCTACGCCCACCTGCGGGAAGGCGTGCTGGCCCGGCTGGAGGACGCCCAGGCGCTGCTTCCGGCGGGGTGTCACATCGTGGTCGTGGAGGGGTACCGCCCGCTCGCGTTGCAGCGGAAGTACTTCGAGGACTACAAGGACGAGCTTCGGGCGACATTTCCCGAAATGTCGCCCGAGGAACTGCACAGCGCCGCCAGCCGGTACGTCTCGCCGATCGAGGTCGCGCCCCACACCGCCGGAGCGGCCGTCGATCTCACGCTGTGCGACGACGACGGCGTCGAGTTCGACATGGGCACCGCGGTGAACGACAACCCGGAGGAGAGCGACGGCGCGTGCTACACCGACGCGCCCGACATCAGCGCGGACGCCCGGCAGAACCGCAAGATCCTCTCGACCGCGCTCGAGACCGCCGGGCTGGTCAACTATCCCACCGAGTGGTGGCACTGGTCCTACGGCGACCGCTACTGGGCCATGACGACGGGCGCCGAGGCGGCCGTCTACGGGCCGGTCGACTTCTGAGCGATCCGCCACCTCAACTCCCGGCCGGTTCCGGCCGACACGAACCGGCCCGCGTGGACGGTGAGCACCGTGGCCCCGAACGCCTCGCCGAGGTCGGACCAGGGCGCCGGTCCGGCCACCGGCAGCCGGGTCCGGACGCGCTGGTCCGCCCCGAGGGAGTAGAGGCGGCCGTTGCTCCCGCTCAGGCAGACCGCGCCGCCCGAGTCACCGGCGTCCCGCCAGACCGGCGCGGTCGCGGCGGCCGCGGCGAGCTCGCCGAAGGACGCCGTCCACAGACGGCCGGCCGACGTGGCGGCGAAGAACGCGCCGTCACTCACCGCCAGCGCGACCGTGTCCCTCGGCGCCGGTCCCACGTCGATCCAGTCCACCGGATCCGGGGTCGCCTCGCGGTAGCGGAGCACGCCGCCGGAGGTCACGCCGTACAGGCCGGTGCCGAGACCGGCGGCGGCCTCACGGGGTGCGTCGAGGCAGCGCACCCCGCCCGCGGAACCGATCGGCAGCCAGCGCAGGTTCTGCCCGCACAGCTCGCGGGTCAGGAGCGTGCCGTCGGCGCTCACCGCGTACAGCGCCGAGCGCCAGGCGGCGAGCGCGTGGATGTCGCCGGCCGGGCCGATGACCTCCCAGCCCGGACGGGAGGGCCGGGAGAGCCGGTCGAGGACGTTCCGCGTGATCCGGTCGACGACCGGGTCGTGCAGGGTGTTGCCCCAGTTGACCGTCGCCGCGTTGAAGACCGTGCCGCGGCCGAGGGAGAAGACGCCCATGGTGGCCCAGCCGCCCTGCCCGCAGGAGTCCCAGTGCCGCAGGTCGGCCGTCGCGAGCACGACGAACGACGGCGGGGTGCCATCCCGGCAGGTGGCCCGGGGCACGCCCATGATCTCGGTGAACTCGGCCGCGTCGGTCTCGTAGCCGAGCGCTCCCTGGCCGAACTTGTCGCCGTCGGTCAGCCCGGTGCCCTCGAAGACCCAGTGCCCGGCGAACCTCGCGGTGTACGACTCCTCCCGCATCAACGGCATGAAGGTGCCCCACGTACCGGCACCGTTGCGGAAACTCACGCCGGTCAGGGAGTTCTCCGGACGGGAGACCGGCGCGCTCGACCACTCGACGGTCGTCAGGCGCGGGTCCTCGACGGGATCGGTCACCGGGTCGCGATGGCAGACCATGGTCCGGCCCTCCATCCGGATCTGCCACCAGCAGGTGTTTCCGGAGAAGAAGGCGATGTTCCCGCCGCGCCGGGCGAACTCCTCGCAGGCGTCGCGCATCCCGGCCGTCCAGTACTCGTCGTGCCCGTTGACCACCAGCAGCCGGTAGCCGGACAGCAGATCGAGGTCGAGGTCCAGGCCGGAGCAGTACTCGACGGCGTAACCGGCCGGGCCGAACCACCGGAGCATGCCGTCCTCCCAGCGCTCCGGGGGCGGCCCGCCGCCTGGCCGGTCGAACGACACGCGTGCGGCGCGGTCCGGCTGCTCGGTCCAGTACACGCTCTCCCCGGGAACGCCCGCCCGGTTGTACGCCTGCCACGTGGCGAACGGGATCGACACGAGGATCGGTGACGTGGCCCCCGGCACGGCCTGCCGTACGACGAAGTAGACCTCGTCGTCCGGGGAGGCTCCCGAACCGGGAAGGTCGCCGGAGGCGCGGGACACGGGCACATCGGGCTCGGGAGGGCCGGCGACGAACCGGGCCCGGTAGAGCGAGCTGGGCCAGTCGGGCGGCACCTCCAGCCGCCAGGACGGCCCGCGTACGGAGGCCGCCAGCATGAGCCGGTCGCCGGTCGCGTCGTGGACGGCGACGCCGATCTCGCCCGGGCCGTCCAGGCGGAACTCCAGTGCCTCCCCCTGCGCGCACGAGGTGGCGGTGGCGTAGGCGCGCACGCTTCCGGACATCGCGGGCGCGGTCAACGTAGGGCCGCCTCGACGAGGAGCCTCTCCAGGCCGAGCAGGTAGCGCTCGATGTCCGCCTTCGAGAGCCAGCGGGTGTCGGCCGTGACCGAGACCCGCGTCGCGTCGTCCACGTGGACACAGAACCGGCAGTTGAGCTCGTCCTGGCTCAGCGGCCAGGTCAGGGATGTCTCCGACGGCGCTCTGCGGATGAGCTCGTCGTCGTGGTCGGTCGCCCGCTCGGTGAAGCGCATGTCATTGAAACAGCAGTACGGGTGGATCGGGACGCCGCGCTCCCGGCTCGTCTCCGCGACGATCCGTTCCCGGTCGCCCGGATCGTGGTAGCCGCTCCGATAGGCCCGCAGCACTGCCGCGCGGGCAGCGGCGAGCAGGTCGGCGAACCCGGCCCCGGGCCGCGTGCGCACCGGGCCGCCCGATGAGCCGCCCGATGAGCCGCCGGTCCCGAGGACGAACAGCCCCTCCTGCGACAGGGTGGTCACCGCGGTCCGGGTGTCCCGGCCGAATCGGTTGCTCACGATCGGCAGGACGGCGACGGTCTCATGACCGGTCACCTCGGCGACGAGCGCGCTCACCGCCGTGAGCAGCACGGTCGAGGTGCTGGTGCCGTGCCGTACGGCCAGGCGCTGGGCGGCCAGGTCGATCGCCGGGGAGGAGAGAGCGGCCCGCCGGACGGGGGGCCGCTCGGCGGCGCCGGTCGGCAGGTCGAACATCGTGGCAGGGATCCGGCGGTACTCGCGTTCCCAGTGGGTGGCCGCGGCCGCCGCCTGTCTCCTGCCGGCCGCGGACTCCTGCCATCGGGCCAGGTCGAGCGGCTGCGGCGGCGGATCGCCGGGCAACCCGCCGCGCAGGAGGAACAGCCGCAGGTCACGGACCACCTGCTCCGCGCCGAGCCCGTCCGCGGCCATGTGGCAGAAGACGAGCACCACGTGGGTGACCTCGTCCTCGTGGAAGGGGCCGCCGCCGGTCACGAGCCCGACCCGCAGCGGCCACTCGTCCGCGTAGTCGAAGGCGGTCGCGGACAGCTCCGCGAGGACGAGGTCGGGGTCCGCGCCCGCCGCGATCCGGACGGGGAGCACGCCCCGGTCGCGGAGGTCCTGGCACGCTCCCGGGCCGACGAGCGTGCGGAGCGCCTCGTGCCGCTCGACCAGCAGCCCGATCCCGCGCGACACGTACGCGACCGACGCGGGCCGCGCGCCCCTCGGCACGTCCAGCACCCGGCCGAAGTTGAAGTAGCGGTCGTCGGGCGCCGTCCGCCGGATGGCGTCCCAGATCGCCCGTTGTCCCCAGGTCAGCGGGGCCCTGCCGGAGCGCGTGCCCGCGAAGGAGATCATCGCGCCGCCGACACCCACGCGGCCAGCCCGTCGACGCTGTCGAGGAACGCGACGTCTCCGCCGAGGTCGATCTCCACGCCGTATTCCCGTTCGAGCGCGTCGATCAGGCGCATCTGGGCCAGGGAGGTGACACCGAGGTAGGGCAGCGGGACGGTCGCCTCCAGGGCCTCGGCCGTGGTGATCTCGCCGTCGCACGATTCCGATACCAGCTCCGCCAGTCGTTCCTTCAGCATTCGGTCCCTTTCCGCGCCGGGGTCCCCGGTGCTTCTCATGCCGGCTTCCGAGATCGCCGTTCGAGTCCGACGAGATCGTCGGGGGTGGCGTCCGGGACCTCGTCGTCGAAGCGGGCCAGGACGCGGACGCGGAGCGAGCCGAGCACGACGGCCGCGATGAACCCGCCGAACACCACGTACATCGTGCCGATGTCGCCGAGCAGCCGGGTGCCCAGCGGGGCGATCACGCCGACCCCGAGCGGGATCGTCGACCAGGCGACCATCTGGTTGAGCGCGAACACCCGGCCGTGGAACCGCTGCGGCACCTTCACCTGGATGATCGTCGTGTAGATGCCGTTGACCAGGGCCAGCCCGTACGACACCCCGAAGGCGCCCACGCCGATCAGGACCAGCGAGGTGTCGAGCCCCACGACCAGGCAGGACGCGGCGATGAGCGACGTGGCGAGCAGCATCCCGCGCATCCGCCCGCGTGCGGGACCGCCCCACACGGCCATCGTCAGGCCGCCGGCCACCGCGCCCGCGCCCGCGACGAGCGCGATCGCACCCGCGTCGGCCAGGGTGCCGAAGGACAGCACCAGCGGCGAGTACATCATGAAGACCGGCGACAGGCCGAGCGACAGCAGCGCGAAGAAGATCACCATGGCGCGGAAGTTCCGGTCGCCCATCGACAGCCGGAACCCCTCCGCGATCTCCCGGCCGACGGCCTCCCTCCGGCGGTGCGCCATCGTCGCGGGGAAGGCCACGAGCGCCAGGACGAGCAGCGTGAACACGTGTCCGACCACGTCGAGTACGAGGATGCCCTGGAGCCCCGCCGCCGACAGGAGGCCCACGGCGGCCAGCGGCGCGATGAACTGCGCGACGCCCAGGGTCGTCTGCGCGACGCCGTTCGCGTGCCCGAGGTAGCGCTTCGGCACGAGTTGCGGCACGGCCGAGGTGAACGCCAGCCGTTGGAAGGTCAGCGCGACGGACAGCGCGGTCAGCAGGCCGTACAGCGGCCAGGTGCCGAGGTGGCCGGCCCACAGGAGCAGCGCGGCCGTCGACTGGATCGCCAGCGCGGCCGCGTTGCCCGTGATCATCACCGTGCGGCGGTTCGACCGGTCCACGATCGCGCCCGCGAGGGGGGCCGCCAGGATGCCCGGGATCACGGCCAGGATCTGGAGCACCGCGTACTGCGTCATGGATCCGGTCCTGAGGTACATCCACACCGGGATCGCGAACTCGGTCAGCGTGGAGCCGATCAGGCAGGCCATCTGGCCCAGGGCGACCGTCAGGAATCGGCGTACCGTCGGCTCGGGTCCCGCCATGTGGCCGGGTCCTGTCGTACGGCCGGGTCCTGTCGTGCGGCCGGGTCCTGTCGTGCGATCCGGTTCCCCCGTCTGACCGGGGTCCGCCGCGTGATCCGGTGCCGGCGGCTGACCGGGGTCCGCCGTCTGGGCGGCACCGCCGAGGACGGCCGGGAGCCGCCGATGGGTGCCGGTGACGACGGCCGCCAACTCGTTCGCTCGATATTTCAGGAAATAGTGGCCGCCTTCCTCCAGGACGACCAGAGCGGTCGTGCCGGTCAGGAACCCCCACTCCCGATAGCGCTCCTCGTAGTAGTCGGTGGCCGGGTCGTACTCGCCGACGACCGAGATGATCGGCGCGGACAGCCGGTCGGCGCCCTCCTCGATCAGCCGGGTGAAATACTCCTCGGCCTCCCGGGCGTCGTGCCGCATGTTGCGGATGACGAACGCCTTCTGGTCGTCGTCCAACTCCGACAGATCGGCCCCGAGCGCGGTCAGCCAGTTGAGCTCCGCCCGGTCGCTGCGCAGCCGCTCCAGCCGGGTGAGCGCGGCCCACCGGCCCATCAGCCCCTTCACCGGACGGGCGAAGGGGAACACGCCGCCCATGTAGACGGCCTCCACCGCCCTTCCCCTGGCCTCCAGCCGCCGGGCGATCTCGACGGTCAGCGCGCCTCCGACTCCGCAGTGGCCGTACAGCACCAGCGGGCCGGTCACCTTCTCCGCGATCTCCTCGACGCACCGCTCCGCGACCTCCTCAAGCGGGCGCGGCTCCTCGGCCAGCCCGAGATCGTGTCCCGGGACGGCGACCGAGAACAGGGTCCACGTCTCCTCAAGCGCGTCGGCCAGCGGCTGGTAGACGACCGCGCTTCCCCCGCCGTACGGCACGCAGACCAGGGTGGACGTCACCTGCCCCGAACGCGGCGCGGTCAGCTCGTACAGCAGGCCGCGCGGGCCGGCGCCGCTCCTCGCCAGTTCGGCCAGCTCCCTGACCGTGGTCCGCTGGAAGAGGTCCATGAGGCCGATCGGATGGCCGCCGGGCGGCAACTCGCGGCGCAGACGGGCCACCACGCGGGTGGCCAGCAGCGAGTGACCGCCGAGGTCGAAGAAGTCGTCCAGCACGCCCACCTGGCGCAGGCCGAGCACATCGCACCACGCCGCGGCGATGATCGCCTCGACCTCGTCCGCCGGCGGCTCGAAGGGCACCTCCTGGTCCGGACGGTCGCCCTCCGGGTCGGGCAGCGCTGCCCGGTCGACCTTGCCGTGTCCCTTCAACGGCAGTTCGTCCAGCCAGACATAGCGGGTCGGCACCATATAGTCGGGCAGCCGGGTGCCGAGGTCCCGGCGCAGCTCAGCGACGCCGGGCCGACCCGCCCCGGTGGCCGCGTTGTCGGCCGCGTTGTCGGCTGCGTTGTCGGCCGCGTTGTCGGCCACGTCGCCGGCCACGTCGCCGGCCACCAGGTACGCGACCAGCTCGCCCCCTCGCGCGTCGGTCACGGCGTGGGCGACGCCCGGACACAGCCGCAGGGCCTCGTCCACCTCGCCGAGCTCGACCCGGTATCCGCGGATCTTGACCTGGAGGTCGCGGCGGCCGAGGAACTCGAGGGTGCCGTCCGGCAGCCATCGGGCCAGGTCGCCGGTCCGATAGATCCGGCCGTGTCGTTCGGACTCGACGAACGCGGCGGCGGTGAGGTCGGGCCTGCCGAGGTATCCGCGGGCCAGCCGGTCGCCGCCGACGCACAGTTCGCCCGGCACGCCGACCGGCACCGGCCGCAGGTGCGCGTCGAGGACGAGGATCCGTGCGTGGCCGAGCGGCCGCCCGATCGGCGTGATCGGCCCCGTGGGTTCGACGTCTGCTCCGACCTGGTAGGTGGTGACGCCGATGGTCGCCTCGGTGGGGCCGTAGTGGTTGACCACCTGGCAGGCGCCGAGTGCGGCCAGCCCGCGCGCCCATTCCCAGCTCGACCCCTCACCGCCCAGGATCAGCAGCCGCCTCGGGAGGAGCGCACGCACGTCCACGTCCGCCGCCAGCGCGCCGAGGTGCGAGGGCGTCATCTTGAGGTAGTCGATCCCCGGCATGGACGCCGCCAGCTCGGGCGCGGAGACGCGCGAGGGCAGCAGGTGGAGCGTGCCCCCGGTCATCAGCGACAGGTAGAACACGGTCATGCCGAAGTCGAACGTGAGCGACTGGAGCAGGGCGAAGCTCCGGCCCTCGGCGACGCCGAACCTCTCGTGCACGTCCGCCAGGTAGTTCATGACCTGCCTGTGCTGTACGGACACGCCCTTGGGCCGCCCGGTCGATCCGGACGTGTAGATGACGTAGGCGAGGTCGTCGGGCGACGGAGGCGGCCACGGGACGGCGGCGTCGGCACCCCTGTCGTCCGTGCCTCCTTCCTCCATGCCTCCTTCCTCCGTGCCCGCCTGCCCTGTGCCCACCTGCCCTGTGCCCGCACGCGGGATGCCCGGGATGCCCGGGGCGCCCGGGTCGATCACCGGTCCCGCGAAGTTCGGCCCCGGCGGAACGGCTGTTCCGCCCTCCGGGGAGCCATGGGAGCCCGGAGCGCCCCGGGCGCCGTCACCACCGGTCCTGGCGATCAGTACGGCCGCGCCTTCGAGCATGTGCCGCAGCCGCTCCCCGGGCTGTTCCGGATCGAGCGGCACGTACGCCCCGCCCGCCTTCAGCACGCCGAGGATGGCCACCGCCTGGTCGATCGACTGTTCCAGGCAGATGCCCACGGGAACGTCGGGCCCGACGCCGAGATCCCTGAGCCGCGCCGCCAGCCCTCCGGCGCGCGCGTCCAGCTCGGCGTAGGTCAACGCGGCGTCGCCGTACCGCACGGCCACGGTTCCGGGGGAGCGGCGAGCCGTGGCGGCGACCATCTCGGGAAGCGTCGGTGCGGGTGGTTCGGGAACGGTCGGGCACGCGCTCCAACCGGCGATGACCTTCCGTTCGTCGGGCGCGATCAGCTCCAGTTCGGAGATCCGCGTGTCCGGGTCGGTGACGACGGACCACAGGAGGGTCTCGAAGTTCGCGGCGAACCGTTCGACGGTCTCCCTGTGGAAGAGGTCGGCGCTGTAGACGAAGAACGCCTTGAGGACGTCCCCGGACGGGAGGATCTCCAGCGACAGGTCGAACTTCGCCTGCCGGAACCCCGGGTCGTACCGCTCGGCGGTGACCCCGGCGAGGACGGGGCCGTCGTTCGCCTCGCTACGCAGGCTGAACTGCGTCTGGAAGACCGGAGTCCGGCTCAGGTCGCGTTCGACGCCGAGCTCGGTGACCAGCCGGTCGAACGGCGTGCCCTGGTGGACCAGTGCCTCCACCACGGTCGAGCGGGTACGGCGGAGCACCTCCCTGAAGGAGGGATCGCCGGACAGGTCGGTCCTGATGGCGAGCGTGTTGAGGAAGAAGCCGATCAGGTGCTCGGTGTCCTCGTCGTCCCTGGCGGCCACCGGGGAGCCCACGCAGAAATCGATCTGACCCGAGTAGCGGGACAGCTCTGTCTGGAAGGCGGCGAGCAGCAGCATGAACAGCGTGACCCGCTGGGCCCGTGCCAGCCGCGTGAGCCGGTCCGTCAGGGCGGCCGGCAGCGCGCGTGTGACGCAGCCGCCCCGCGAACTCCTCGTCCGGGGGCGCGGCCGGTCGGTGGGCAGGGCGAGGACGGGCACCCCGGCCAGCCGTTCCTTCCAGTGGTCCAGCGAGCGGTCATGCTCCTGGGCGTGGTCCCGGGCACGCTGGCGGATCGCGTGATCGGCGTACCGCATGGGCAGGTCGGGGACGCGGGGCGGCGTGCCGTTCAGGAAGGCCTCGTAATGGGCCGCCAGCTCGCGGAACAGCACTCCGAGTGACCAGCCGTCGCCCGCGATGTGGTGCAGGACGACGACCAGGATGTGCTCGGTGCGGGGTCCGCCCTGCTCGTTCGCCGTGCTGTCGGCGGTGTTGTCGGCGGCATGGTCTTCGGCATGGTCTTCGATGTTGCCGTCGGCGCCGTCGCCTCCGGTGAGCGTGATCAGACGGGCCCGGATCACCGGGCCGCGGGCGAGGTCGAACGGCCGGTTGGTCAGCTCGGCGACCAGTTCGGCGGCCCGGTCCTCGCGTGACGTGGTGACGCGTTCGAGCACGGGGACGGCGTCGTCGATCACCTGCACGGGCCTGCCGTCCACGGAGGGGTAGCGGGTCCGCAGCACCGCGTGCCGCCGTACGACCGCGCCGAGGGCGCGCTCCAGCGCGACGGCGTCGAGTGGTCCGCGAAGCCGCTCGGTGACGCAGATGTTGTAGGAGGCGTCGTCCGGGTTCAGCTCGTGCAGGAACCACAGCCGTTCCTGGCCGAGGGACAGCGGAATGTCAGAGATGGCAAGCATCCAGGCGTACGCCTCCCATAGATCGGATGACTGCAGCCCTAAATGGCCGGAGGAAGGTGCCGGCGAGCAATAATAGGAAAGTTTCTTTGCAGTTATCGTGTGGGGTCAAGTCTGGCACGCGGCGGCCGGGGCCACAACCCTTGTTGCTCATGGAAAGTCCGACGAGATAGGGCGTTGAATAGGCGCTCCCACTTGTCGCGCGTTGCCGCGTCGTGCCAGACTCTCCCCTCGGAGTAACTGGAAACAATCCTTCCAATAATGATTTCCGGTCGATGGATGAGCTTCATTCATCCGATCTTTCGGAGGTTGTCCAGTGAGAACTGCGATCGAATTCCCGACGCTTCCCCGCTTGCTCGCGGCCAGGGCGGCGGCCGAACCCCACGCGGTCGCGATGATCGTTCACGGGGTCGGTGAGTTGACCTTCGAGGAGTGGGAGGTGCGGTCGAACGCCGTCGCCAACGCGTTGCTCTCCTTGGGCGTGCGGAACGGCGAACGGATCGGACTGATCTTTCCTGGCGCGCGCTGGATCGACTATGCGATCGCATTCATTGGAGTGCTCAAGGCGGGCGCGGTGGCCGTACCTCTGCCGGACCGGACACCGGCCGCGGAGGTCGGACGGATCGCGGCGCACTGTTCGGCATCCATGATCATCAGGGATCTGGGCGATCTACCGGAGGGCGCGGCGGAGCCGCCCGACGCGCGGACCGGGCGTGACGCCCTCGCGCAGATCCTCTACACCTCGGGCACCACGGGGACGGCCAAGGGCGTCGCCGCCACACACGCCAACCTGGCCTTCGGCGCGCTCCTCCGGCCGCGCCGCCCGGCCCTGAGGATGTTCGCCCATTCGCGGCACCTGGTGCACGCCTTCCCGATCGGGACGAACGCGGGGCAGATGATGCTGGTCAACGCGCTCAACGCGCATCCGGCCGTGGTGACCCTGCCGCGCTTCACACCTGATCGCTTCGCGCGGCTCATCGCGGAATATCGCGCCGGGACGGTGTTCGTGGTCCCCGCGATGGCCATCGAACTGCTGGGCCACCGGGAGAGCCACGACCTGTCCAGCGTGCTGCTGCTCGGCTCTGCCGCCGCGCCGCTGCCGGCGGCGGTCGCCACCGGGCTGGCCGGAATGTTCCCCAACGCGACGATCACGAACTACTACACCTCGACCGAGGCGGCGCCGGCCCAGACGATCATGATCGTCGATCCGGACCGGCCGGGTTCCGTCGGCAGGGCGGCCGCGGGCGGCGACGTCCGGATCACCTCGTCCCACGGTGACGCGCTACCTCCCGGAGAGACCGGCGAGGTGTGGATGCGCTCGCCCGCCACGCCCCGCTCGTACTACAACGATTCCCCGGTCGCCTCCGACGTCTTCAAGGACGGCTGGATCCGGATGGGCGATCTCGGCTACATCGACGAGGACGGCTACCTCTACCTGGTCGACAGAGAGAGCGACGTGATCAAGTCGGGCGCGTTCAAGGTCTCCACGCTCAAGGTCGAGGAGGCGCTTCACGAGCATCCCGCCGTGAGGGAGGCCGCCGTGTACGGCGTTCCCCACCCCGTCCTCGGTACGGCCGTCGCGGCGGCCGTCGTGGTGCGGGCTCCCGGCGAGCCACCGGATCGGGGAGGCGGGGGACGCGGCCCGGCGGGCAGCGCCGAGAGCGGTGCCGAGAGCGGTGGCGGGGGCGGTACAGGGGAAAGTGGCAGGGGCGGTGTCGAGGGCGGTGAGGTGTCGTTGCCCGCGCTGCGGGCCTTCCTCGGCGACCGGCTGGCTCGGCACGAGATCCCCTCCGAGATCGTGACCCTGGAGGCGCTGCCCAGGAACCATGGCGGCAAGGTGGACAAACGGGCGTTGCGGGCGCGCTCATGAGCACCGCTCCGGCGCAGGCGTCGTCCGCCCAGGTCGGGATGTGGATCACCGAGCGCATGGGCCGGGCCGGTTCGGCGTATCGCATGCCGCTGCTGGTCACCTTCGACGGGCTCCTGGACGCCCCCAGGCTGGTCCGGGCGTGCGAGGCGCTGATCAGGCGTCATCCCGTCCTCTCGACCGCGATCGAGGAGCGCGACGGCGTTCCGGTGGAGGTGCCCGGAGCCCCTCCGAGCGTGGACGTGACCCTCGCGGGAGATGTCGACGATCTGGTCCGCGAGGAGATCCTGCGGCCGTTCGACATCGGGAGAGGGCCGCTGGCCCGGTTCCGGCTCGCCCGGGTCGGCCCCGCCCGGCACGTCCTGATCATCGTGGCCCACCACCTGGTCTTCGACGGCGAGTCCAAGGACATCCTGGTCCGCGATCTCGCCGCGCTCTACAACGGATCCCCGGTCACGCCGCTCCAGGGGACGTACGCCGACCACGCGGCGGCCGAGCGCGAGCGGGTCGCGGGACTCCTCGGCGACGCGTGCGAGTTCTGGCGGAGCCGCTGGCGGGAACCAGCGGACGTCATCCTGCGCGATCTGTCCGCTCCGGCGGTACGGCCGGGACGGTCGCGAGGGGCGGAGGAGGGCGCGGTTCACGCCTTCCTCGGCGACCTGCGGCACGTCCCGGATGCGGGTGGCGCACCCGGCGCGCCGGGATTTTCGCGTTTCGAGCTGTTCCTGGCGTCCGTGCACGCTCTGCTGTTCGCGTACGGCAACGCGGACCCGGTGTGCGCGGTCGACATGTCGACGCGGACGCCCGAGACCCGCGATCACATCGGGCTTTTCGTCAACGAACTGCCGGTGGCGTCGACGCCGTCGCCGCGCATGACCCTCGCCGAACTCGCCGCCTGGCTCCGCACGGAACTGCGGCGGATGTACCGGTTCCGGCCGGTACCCCTCGCCCGGGCCGTCCGCGGTCTCCGGCCGCGTACGGCGATGGCGCCCGTCTCGGTGAGTTACCGCAGGCGGGGATCCGCGCCCGAGTTCGCCGGGCTTCGGGCCACGGTCGAGTGGGCGCTCTTCAACCGCTCCGTCCGCAGCGTCCTGCACATCCAGGCGGTCGACGGCCCCGACGGTCTCGACGTGACCCTGCAGTACAACCCGCGCACCCTCTCGGGGGTCACCCAGATAGCGAAGGACCTCACAACGATCATGAAAAATCCGGACTCGGCGCTCGGGGACATCTTGTCGGGCGACGGTCGTGCCGAACCGGCCGGCCTCGCCGACGAGATCAGAGTCATCTGGCAGGAAGTGCTCGGCATCGACGAGATCGGTGACGACGAGGACCTCTTCGACCTCGGCGGCCACTCGCTCACGATCACCCAGATCATCGCCCGGATGCGCAAGCGCCTGGGCATCGAGGTGCCCCTCGACGTCTTCTTCGACACGCCGACGATCGCGGGGGTGGTGGAGAGCGTCGAGCACCCGGAGAGCACGTCCGCGAGCACGTCCGCGAGTACGTCCGAGGCGGTGCCCGTGCGCGATTCCGGGGCGGCGCCCGCGAATGCGTCCGGTACGGCGTCCGGTACGGCGTCCGTGCGTGATTCCGGTACGGCGCTCGCGCGCGCCGGGCGGGGGCCGGGCGACATGGACGGCAGCCGGTGACCGAGCCCTCCGCCGTACTCGCCCGCCCGCCGTTGCCGGACGACGGCGATCTCGACCTGCTGCTCCTGATCAGGCACTTCGAGCTGGCCCTCCTCGACCTGTTCGGCCAGGGGCGGATCAACGGCACCACGCACACCTGCCTCGGGCAGGAGTACGTGCCGGTCGCGCTCCGGCCGCTGCTCGGGGAGATGGATTTCGTCTTCAGCAACCATCGGGGGCACGGCCACTACCTCGCGCGGTTCGAGGACCCGGCCGGGCTGCTCGCCGAGATCCTGGGCAGGGAGGGAGCGGTCTGCCGCGGGGTCGGAGGCAGCCAGCACATACTCCGCGACCGCTACATGTCCACGGGTGTGCAGGGGGAGAGCCTCCCGGTGGCCACCGGCGTGGCGCTGCACCTGAAGCACACCTCGCCCGGGGCCCTCGCCTGCGTGTACATCGGTGACGGGACGTGGGGGGAGGGCGCGGTCTACGAGGCGCTCAACATCGCCTCACTCTGGCGGCTGCCGTTGCTCGTGGTCGTCGAGAACAACGGGATCGCGCAGTCCACCCCGACCGCCCGCCAGATGGCCGGGACCATCCGCGCCCGCGCCCGGGCGTTCGGAGTGCGTCACCACGGCATCGACACCTCCGACATCGACCTGATCAGGGACGATCTCGCGCCGCTCCTGTCCGAGGTGCGGCTGGAGAACCGGCCGCTGGTCGTCGAGTTCGCGACCCACCGGCTCGGTCCGCACAGCAAGGGTGACGACACCCGTCCCCGCGAAGCCGTACGGGATGCAGAGGCCCACGACTGGTATCGCCGATACGCGGAAGCCGATCCCGGCCGGTTCGCCCGCGCGGACGAGGCCCGGCGGGCCCACGTCGCGGCGATCGTCCAGGAGGTCGCCGCGCGTCCGTTGTCGAGGTGGGATCCATGCGCGTAGCGGAGAATCTCAACGCGGCCCTGCACGGTGTCCTGGAAGCCGACCCGACGGCGTACGTGATCGGCGAGGACATCCTCGACCCCTACGGGGGCGCGTTCAAGGTCACGAAGGGGCTGTCCAACCGGTTTCCGGGCCGCGTGCTCGGTACGCCGATCAGCGAGGCCGGCATCACCGGCCTGGCCGCCGGGCTCGCCCTTTGCGGGGACACGGCCATCGTCGAGATCATGTTCGGCGACTTCGTGGCGCTCGCCTTCGACCCGATCGTCAACTTCGCCGCCAAATCCGGCTCGATGTACGGCTCCCGCGTCCCGATGAGGATGATCGTGCGGTGCCCCACCGGAGGCGGCCGGGGATACGGGCCGACCCACAGCCAGAGCATGCAGAAGCACTTCATCGGCGTGCCGGGGTTGTCGGTCTACGAGATGTCACCGCTCCACGACAACCGCGCGGTCATGAACGCCATGCTGGCCTCGGGCGAGCCGTCCATGTTCTTCGAGGACAAGGTGCTCTACACCCGGACGATGTACGACGTCTGCGAACCGTTCCGGTACGACATGGTCACGGCGGGGACCGCGGGAGTCGACGTCGCACGGGTCTTCCTCGACGATCCAGAGGCGACTGACTGCGTCATCATCGCGCCCGGCGGCATGGTGGACCGGGTGACCCGGGCCATGCGCGCCCTGCTGCTGGAACGCGAGGTGACCTGCTGCCTGTACGTGCCCTCGCGGCTGTATCCCCTCGACCTCTTCGACTCCTCCGACCCGGCCGGCTCCCTCGACGCGCTCCGTGGTTCCGGCGGCTCAGGTGGGGGCCCTGGGTTCGCTGAGGCCGGTGGGTCCCACCGGCCGGGTCCGCCTGGTTCCGCTGGTTCTCCGGGGGCTTCCGGCACCGAGTCGCTCCTGTCCGGGCTGCGGCGGGCGAGAGCCGTACTGGTCGTGGAGGAGGGGACCGCGGGTGGCACATGGGGGAGCGAGGTCGCGCACCGGATCCACCGGCTGATGTGGCGGGATCTCCGGGGGCCGGTGCGGCAGGTCAGCTCCGCCGACAGCGTGATCCCCGCCGCCGCCCATCTGGAGAGCCGCGTGCTCGTTCGTGAGTCCACTATCTACGACGCGGTGCTGGAGGCGCTTCGTGACTGATATCCGGGTGCCGAAGCTCAACAGCAACGACACCGCGTACGTCCTCGTCGAGTGGCTCGTCGCGGACGGGCAGCGGGCCGAGGCGGGCGATCCCATCGTGCTCCTGGAGACGTCCAAGGCCACGGAGGAACTCGTCGCCGAGGAAGACGGCTTCGTGTGGCGGGAACTCCCGGTGAACGCCGACTGCCCACCTGGCGCTCTGATCGCCCGTATCACCACAGGAGGGGAGCGGCCCTCAGCCACGCCGCCAGGTACGGCCGACTGCGGCTCCGCGCCCGGTATGGGTGCCGCATCCAAGGTGAGTTCCACGTCTGGGACGGGTTCGGCCTCCGGGGCGGGTTCCGCCTCCCGGACGGGGACGGCTGCGACCGGGGTGGCTGCGACAGAAACGGCTGGAACGGGGGCGGCTGAGACGGGGGCGGCTGAGACGGGAGCGGCGTCCGGTGGGGGGCCGTCCCATGAACCACTGATCACCGTGCCCGCCCAGGAGTTGATCGACGAGCTCGGCATCGATCCGGAGGAGGTGCGCGCTCTCGGCGTTCCGGTCGTCCGCACCGCGGACGTCGAACGGCTGGTGGCCGGTCGCATGGCACCTCCCGATCCCGCCTCCGGCGTGGCACCTTCCGATCCCGCCTCCGGCGTGGCGGGCGTGCCGTACGCGCTCTCGCGTGTGCAGCGGGCGGTGGCGAGGGCGGTGCGCTCGTCACACGAGACCATCCCGGCGGCGTACACGGTGATGAAGATCGACGTTGGAGCGGGGCTGGAGATGGCCGCCCAGCTGACCAGGGAGATCCGGAGGCCCGTCGGCCTGCCCGAACTCGTGACCTGCGCGGTGGCCCGGCTCCACGCGACGTTCCCGCTGTTCTACGCCACGATCGTCGATGAGAACTCGGCCATGATGGCGGAAGCCCCGCATATCGGCGTCACGATCGACACCGGTGCGGGACTCTACGTACCCGTCATCCACGACGCCGCCGGGCGATCGGTGCGGGATGTCGCGAATCGCCTGATGGAGTACCGCCTGGCCGCGGTCACAGGGGACTTCCGCGAGAGCGACCTGACCGGGGCCAACATCGTCGTGACCCTGCACCACGACGGGGATGTCACGCTCGCGATCCCGCTGATCTTCCCGGGGCACGTGTGCGCACTCGCGGTGACGGCGCCCCAGGCCGTGCTCCGGCTCGAAGCGGGTGAGGTGGTCAGCAGGACCGTCGCCGATATCGGCCTGGCCTATGACCACCGGCTGATCAACGGCAGGGACGCCGCGCTGTTCCTCCGCGCGCTCAAGGCCCTGCTGGAGGCGCCGGAGGAGGTCGTCCGACGGTCATCGTGAGAACCGGGCCCGCTGTCTGGGCAGGCATGTGTCTGGGCAGGCATGTCCGAAAGAGCCCCCGCGCCGCTCAGGCGCGGATGCGCAGGCCCTTCGGCGTCGGATGGAAGCCGGCCGCCTCCAGGGCCGCGGCGAGCGGTGAATCCGTGATCGCGGTCCCGTCCGCCCGCTCGACGGTGAGCTTCCCCAGCGCCCCCTCCCGCACCGCCAGGGCCAGCGCGTCGACCGCCGTCTGGAGATCGTCCCCGGTGCAGTCGGCTCCGCCGTCTCCGGCGCCGAAGGAGAGCAGCGTCCTGCCGCCACGCTCCACGTAGAGCACGAGCCGGCCCTCGACCAGGACCACCAGCGCGCCCGCCTTGCGTCCCGGCTTGTGGGTGACCTCACCGGTCCGGTCGGGCCAGGGCAGGGCCGCGCCGTACGGGTTGGCAGGGTCGGCGGCGGCCAGCACGACCACGCGCCGCGGCGCGCGCGGCGCCGGGGTGGTCCACAGGTCATCGAGCGCGGGTGGCCCGGCCGGTGGGGGAGACGCGGTCGGGGACATGGCCCGCATCCGGTCGACGGCTCCGGGCAGCGCGAACTGAGCGCCGCCGAGCCCCTCCACGAAGTAGCCCCGGCGGCACCGGCCACTCTCCTCGAACGCCCGAAGGACCTGGTAGACGGCGGAGAACCCGCCGGGCAGCCGCTCCGCGCCGACCCCGCCCCTGGTCAGCACGCCGTGCCGTTCGAGCAGGATCTCGGCCTGGGCGTGCGCGCGCTGGGTGCCGTCGTCGGAGGGATCAGGCAGCAGCCACCACCGGCCGCTCACCGTGGGCGGCCCGCCACGCGTCGGCAGCACCGCCCGGCGGCGCCGGAGCGACCGGTTCGCCGGGGGCCGGTGCGCGGGCCGCCCGGAGCCGAGGGCCGAGCGCAGCGGTGCCAGCGTGTCACCGGTGACCCGCCCCGACCAGACCAGGTCCCACAGCGCGGCGGCCAGGGTCTGATCGTCGGGAACGGCTCCGCCGGGGCCGGAGGCGTCGATCGTCAGGGACGCGACCCGGTTGGACAGCTCGCGGAAGAACAGCGCGCCCCCGCCGCCCAGCGCGGCCAGGACGCCCTCGTGCAGCGGCGTCATCGTGATCGCGGCGGGCTCGGGCAGCAGCAGCGGAGCCGTGTCGGCGAAGTAGAGCGAGACCCAGCCGTCGCCGCCCGGCAGGGAGCCCTGACCCGTCCAGATGACGTCGCCGGACGCGGTCAGCTCGTCGAGGAGCGCGGGGGAGTACCCCGGCACCCGCCCGGGCAGGACCAGCGTCTCCAGCGCCGACGCTGGCACCGCGGCCCCCTGGAGCCGCTCGATCGCGTTGACCAGGTCGTCCATCGCCCGCGCCGGGCCGCCGCGCCGCCCGGTGTCGCCGTACTCGTGCGCGGGCCGGACGGGTGCGACGCCGTGCCAGGCGGGCAGGAACGTGGCCAGCGTCTCGGGCGGGACGGGCTCGACCTCCTTGCGGAGCCGTGCCAGTGACCTGCGGCGCAGCAGCCGCAGCACCTCCGCGTCACACCACTCCTCGCCACGGCCTCCGGGACGGAACTCCCCGGACACGACCCGGCCGGTCGCGGCGAGCCGCCGCAGCGCGTCGCCGACCACCGCGACGCCCACCCCGAACCTGGCGGCGGCCGTATCGGCGTGGAAGGGCCCCCGCGTGCGGGCATGGCGTGCGACCAGATCGGCGAGCGGATCAGGGCGTGCGGTCCCGGCTCCGGAGGCCGAGACGGGGGCGTCAAGGAACTCCTGCGGCACTCCGACGGGAAGCGGGGTGCCGAGGGCGTCACGCAGCCGCCAGGCGTCCTCGACCGCGGCCCACTGCTCCTCGCCCGCGACGCGCACCCGGATGGCCCTGCGGGTCTGTTCCAGCCCGACCAGCCACGAGGGGTCGCCTTCGCGGATCGACACGTCCTCCGCGAGCAGCGGGCCGTGGGTGCGCAGCAGGTCGGCCAGGTCCTCCGGGTCACGAAGCGGCCGGTCGAGGCGGGCCAGCTCTCGCTCGGCCTCGACGATCACGTCGGGGTCGAGCAACTCGCGCAGGTCCGCCTGGCCGAGCAACTCGGCCAGCAGCGCGGTGTCGAGGGCGAGGGCCTGCGCGCGCCGCTCGGCCAGCGGAGCGTCCCCCTCGTACATGAACGCGCCGACATAGTTGAACAGCAGCGACGCGGCGAACGGGGACGCCTGCGCGGTCTCCACCTCGACCAGCCGGACCCGCCGGGCCGCGAGGTCGCGCATCAGCTGGACCAGGCCCGGCACGTCGAAGACGTCCTGTAGGCACTCGCGCATGGTCTCGAGCACCACGGGAAAGCCCGAATATCTGCTCGCCACGCCCAGCAGGTGGGCCGCGCGCTGGCGCTGCTGCCAGAGCGGGGTCCGCCTCCCGGGCGTACGGCGCGGCAGCAGGAGGGAACGCCCGGCGCACTCACGGAACCGGGCGGCGAACAACGCCGAGCCGCCGAGCTCCTCGGTGACGATCTGCTCGATCTCGTCGGCGTCGAAGGCCGCCACGTCGGCGGGTGGCTCGTCGAGCGTGTCCGGGATGCGGAGCACGATGCCGTCGTCGGAGTGGATCGCCTGCACGTCGACGCCGTACCGCTCGCGCAGCCGGCGTCCGATGGCGAGCGCCCACGGGGCGTGCACGCGCGCGCCGTACGGTGAGTGGATCACCACCCGCCAGTCGCCGAGCTCGTCGTGGAAGCGCTCGACGAGCAGGGTGCGGTCGTCCGGCACGTAGCCGGTCGCGGCGCGCTGCTCGCCGAGGTAGGCCAGCAGGTTGCCGGTGGCGAACTCGTCCAGCCCGGCGTCACGGATGCGGACCACGGCGGCCGCGTCCTGCGGTGAGGACCGGTCCTTCCCGGACGGACGCTCCTTCCTGGACGGACGCTCCTTCCCGGACGGCTGGTCCTTCCCGGACGGCCGGTCTTTCCCGGACGTACGGCCGGGCTCGGACGAGAGCCCCGTGCCGGACAGCTCCCGGATGAACGCCCCGATGGCGCGGCCGAGCTCCGCCGGGCGGCCGGGGGCGTCGCCGTGCCAGAACGGCAGCTTGCCCGGCTGGCCCGGAGCGGGGGAGACGAGCACCCGGTCGGCGGTGATGTCCTCGATCCGCCACGACGTCGCGCCGAGCACGAAAACGTCGCCCACGCGTGACTCGTAGACCATCTCCTCGTCCAGCTCGCCGACCCGGGAGGCCCGCTCGCCGACGAGGAACACGCCGAAGAGGCCCCGGTCGGGGATCGTGCCGCCGTTGGTCACGGCCAGCCGCTGCGCGCCCGGACGGCCCCGCAGGGTGCCGGTCACCCGGTCCCACACGATGCGTGGCCGCAACTCGGCGAACTCCTCGCTCGGGTATCGCCCGGCGAGCATGTCGAGCGTCGCCTCCAGCGCGCTGCGCGGCAGCGTGGCGTACGGCGCGGCCCTCCTCACGAGGGTCTCCAGCGAGTCGACCGTCCACTCGTCGAGCGCGGTCATCGCGACGATGTGCTGGGCCAGCACGTCGAGGGGGTTGCGCGGGTAGCGCAGCTCCTCGATCTGGCCGCTCCGCATGCGCTCGGCGACGACGGCGGTCTGGACGAGGTCGCCGCGATATTTCGGGAAGATCACCCCTCGGGACACGGCGCCGACCTGGTGCCCGGCCCGGCCGATGCGCTGCAGCCCGCTGGCCACACTCGGCGGCGCCTCCACACACGCGACGAGATCGACCGAGCCCATGTCGATGCCCAGCTCGAGGCTGGAGGTGGCGACCACGGCGGGGAGCCGCCCCGACTTCAGCGCCTCCTCGATCTGGGATCGCTCCTCCTTGGACACCGAGCCGTGGTGTGCCCGGACGATCTCCGCGGGCGCGCCACGGGACGCCCCGGCCTGCGCCATCATCTCGGCGGGAGTGCCCACTGAGCCGCGCGGGCGATCACCTGGTGGTGCCGTCGCGGTCGGCGCCGTCGTCGCCGCCCGTGTCTCCGCCCATGTCTCCGGCGGGTCGGCGGACGCGCGTTCGTCCGCGAGTTCGTTCAGCCGGGTGCAGAGCCGCTCGGACAGGCGGCGCGAATTGGCGAAGATGATCGTGGACCGGTGCGCCTCGATCAGGTCGAGCAGGTGCTCCTCCACGTGGGGCCAGATGCTGCGCCGGTGCTCGGCCGGCTCGCCGTCTATCCCGGGCGGAGGAGGCGCCAGCTCCGTCATGTCCTCCACGGGGACGACGACGTCGACCTCGATGACCTTGTCCGACGGCGGTTGCACCACCGTGGCGGGACGGGCACCGCCCAGGAAGGTCGCGACCTCCGACACCGGCCGGACCGTCGCGGACAGGCCGATGCGCTGCGCCGGCTCGGGCAGCAGCGCGTCGAGCCGCTCCAGGGTCAGCGCGAGGTGGGCGCCCCGCTTGGTGGCGGCGACCGCGTGCACCTCGTCGACGATGACCGTCTCGACGCCGCGCAGCGCCTCGCGCGCCTGTGAGGTCAGGATGAGGAAGAGCGACTCGGGAGTGGTGATCAGGATGTCCGACGGGTGGGCCGCGAACCGGCGGCGATCCTCGGCCGAGGTGTCGCCCGACCGGATCGCCACGGAGATCTCCGGCGCGGGAACGCCCAGCCTGTGGGCCGTCTGCCTGATCCCGGTGAGCGGCGCCCGCAGGTTCCGCTCGACGTCCACGGCGAGGGCCTTGAGCGGCGACACGTACACCACCCGGCACAGCCGCTTGGGTCCCTTTCCCCGGGACCCACCGGCGGCACGGGCCCCGGTGTCGGGCGCGGTGTCGGGCGCGGTGTCGGGCGCGGTGTCGGGCGCGGCGCCGGGTTGGATCGTCGCCGTCCGCGTCCCGATCTGTGCGGCGGCGAGGCGGTCGAGCGACCACAGGAAGGCCGCGAGCGTCTTTCCCGATCCGGTGGGAGCGACGACCAGGGTGTTGTCGCCACGCGCGATCGACGACCAGGCGCCCTCCTGCGCGGCGGTGGGGGCGGCGAAGGCACCGGTGAACCACTCCCTGGTCACCTGGCTGAAGTAGTCGAGCACGCTCACCTCGCCATCATGCATCCGCCGACCGACAGAAACGGACATGATCTTCGCTGTGGCCATGTGAGGACCAAGCCGCGAGCAAGTCGCCCCATGGAGCCTGGACGCGTGACCGAACGAAGGGAGCGCGAAATGAGCGAGGACGGCACGACGAAGGTCCCGAGCCCGAAGTGGGGCGCTCGGACGCGTACGAGAAGGACCGGGGCGCGGGTGTGGGATCCGGCTGGCGACCGCGGCCTGGCGGAGTGGTACGACACGCTGAGGTCGGAGCGAGAACGCTGGGCGTCGCCCCGGAGATTGTGGTCCCCGTGACCGGCTGACCATCCGGAGACAGAGCCGTGTCGCGAGTCCCGATCGCCCGGGAAGCGTTGATTATCCGGGAAAGAGGACAAGCATACGGTTATGGACATCGATTACGAGGCCATCGAGCGGGAGCGCTCCCGGATCAGGGAGCGCTACCTGCGCGAGAACCGTCCGCCGAGCAGCGCCAGAGGTCTCCACCACTTCGCGTTGCTCTCGTCGGATCCCGAGCGCACCATCCGGTTCTACCAGGAGCTCCTTGAGTTCCCGCTCACCGAGATCTTCGAGAACCGCGACTACAAGGGGTCCAACCACTTCTTCTTCGACATCGGCAACGGGAACCTGCTGGCGTTCTTCGATCTGCCCGGCCTCGATCTCGGGCCGTACCAGGAGGTTCTCGGCGGGGTGCATCACATCGCCATCTCGGTCGAGCCCGCCACCTGGGAGCGGCTGCGGAGCAAGCTGGAGGCCGAGGGCGTGCCGTACCAGGTCGAGAGCGGCGCGTCGATCTACTTCCGCGATCCCGACGGCGCCCGGCTCGAACTGCTCGCCGACCCGCTCGGGGAGATGTACGGCTCCCGCGTCATTTGAGGCACCTCCGGGGCGGGACCATACTTGGGGAATGCGCCTGACGGATTTCTGGAGCCGTATGCACCGCCACTTCGGCGAGGTGTACGCCGAATCGTGGGCGAAGGATTATGTCATCGCCGATCTCGGCGGCCGGACCGTCGAGCAGGCCCTGGCCGACGGCGTGGCGGCCAAGCGTGTCTGGCACGCCGTCTGCACGGTCGTCGACGTGGATTCCCGCCTGCGCTAGCAGGCCGTACGCCCGGAGCGCCCCGCATCCTGTGTGGAGGGACGCTTCACGGAGCCCCAAATACGACTCCGAAATGCCACTTTGATACCTTTATGTCGTGCGGTTGACGAAGTTCACCGACCTCGCGCTCCGGGTGACCATGCGCCTGGCGGTGATAGACGGGGCGGAGGAGCTGCCCACCTCGAGGGAGGTGGCCGGTTCCGTCGCCGCGCCGTACACCCACGTCGCCAAGGTGGTCAGCCGGCTCCAGCACCTCGGCATCCTTTCGACCCGCCGGGGGAGGGGAGGGGGTCTGGAGATCACCGCGGCCGGTCGGAACGCCTCCGTCGGCTGGCTGGTGCGTCAACTGGAGGGATCGGACGACGTGGTCGGCTGTGAGGACCAGCCGCCGTGTCCTCTGCGTGGAGCGTGCCGCCTGCGCGGGGCCCTGCGTCAGGCGCAGGAGGCGTTCTACGCCTCGCTGGACCCGCTGACCGTACGAGATCTGGTCGGCGATTCGTCCAGGCCGATGCTTCTCCAACTGCTCACCTCCCCACCCGCGTAACCCTGTCGATGTCGCACGCCATCGGTGGGTGCCGCGTGCCCGAAATTGGTATCTGACAATCAGATTTAGGAGTGGTCATGCTTTCAGAGAAGTCCGCGGCCGTCGTCCGCGCCACCCTGCCCGCGGTCGGAGGGGCGATCGGGGAGATCACGCCGATCTTCTACCGCAAGATGTTCGACGCCCACCCTGAGCTGCTCCGTGACCTCTTCAACAGGGGCAACCAGGCCAACGGGTCGCAGGGGCGAGCCCTCGCCGGCTCCATCGCCACGTTCGCCGTCGCGCTGCTGGAGCACCCGGACACCCGGCCCGACCAGTTGCTCGCGCGCATCGCGCACAAGCACGCCTCGCTCGGGATCACCGCGGAGCAGTACGGCATCGTGCACCGCCACCTGTTCGCCGCGATCGCCGAGGTCCTCGGAGACGCGGTCACCCCGGAGGTGGCGGCGGCGTGGGACGAGGTCTACTGGCTGATGGCCGGCGCGCTGATCGCGCTGGAGGCGCGGCTGTACGCCGATTCGGGCGTCGCGGACGGTGACGTGTGGCGCCCCTGGCGGGTGGTCGGCCGGGTCGAGGAGACCGCCGACGTCGCCACCTTCATGCTTCGGCCCGCCGACCGCGGCCCGACGCCGTCCTTCCGGCCGGGCCAGTACGTCTCCGTCCAGGTGGAACTCCCGGACGGAGCCCGGCAGATCCGGCAGTACAGCCTGTCCTGTGCGCCGGGCGGATCCGACTACTGGATCTCGGTGAAGCGGGTCGCGGACAACCCGGAAGGCGAGGTGTCGACCTGGCTGCACGCCAACGTCCGCGAGGGAGACGTCCTCCGTGTGAGCGCGCCCTTCGGCGACGTCATGCTTGACGAGGGGGACTGCCCGATCCTGCTCGCCTCGGCGGGCGTCGGCGCGACCCCGATCATCAGCATGCTGGCCCACCTCGCCGCGCGCGCGACCACGCGGCCGGTGACCGTGGTGCACGGCGACCGCACCCCGCGCAGCCACCCCTTCCGCGGCGAGCTCGAACTGCTCACCGAGAAGATCCCGCAGGCCGTCACGCACGTCTGGTACGAGGAGCCGGAGGAGGGCTGGCCCGCCGAGCGCACGGGTCTGGTGGATCTGGCCGGCGTCGAGGTCCTCGACGGCACGCGCGCCTATTTGTGCGGGCCGGTTCCGTTCATGCGCGAGGTGCGTGCGCGGCTGCTCGACCGGGGCGTCCCGGCCGAGCGCATCCACTATGAGGTGTTCGGCCCGGACCAGGGGCTCTAGATCCGGTACGGCCGGCAGGGCGAGCGGCCGAGACGGCTGGCCATGTGGCCCGCCGGGAGGAAGAAGCCCGGCCGTCTTCCGGGCGGGAGACGGCTGGGACGGCTGGGAGAACCGCTGGGCGAGCTCAGCGTGGAGAGCTCGTCCGGCGGCGGTCCGGAGAAGTCGCTCAGGGACTGCCGTGAGAGCGGCGTTCAGCCGGTGCGGGAGAGCAGCTTCGTCACGGCGTCGGCGGTCCTTGCCGGGTCCTCGGCGCTCTCCTGGCCGTCCGGAGACCACAGGAACATCCAGCCGTCGATCGTCGGTGTGGCGAAGACGATCGTCTGATGTCCGGTGCGCGGATGCCACACCCAGAGAACGGGGTCGTCACCGCCCAGCATGCGGCCGACGATTCCACGTTCAGGGAGTTGCCCGGCGAGTGTCTCCAGGTGCGTACGGCGTTGCGGTCCGTAGGTGCTGGTGCTCGTCACATCGCCGCCTTGGGGAAGAACCGGCTTTCCTCCAGGATCGCCGCAGGTCACCGGCCAGGCAACAGCGGCGCCGGAATGCCCGGGAATGTGACTTCGCGGTTGGGGTGGTGGATCCCTCTCGCCCGGTTCGGCGCCCGCCGCTCGCCCGGTCGGAGCCTGCCGTAGATCGTGGACCGCGCCGGAAGAGGGAGCGACGCGCCGCACGGTTCCCGATGTGATCGAACAGTCGTTCGGCTATATTTGAACGGCCGCCGCAGGGGTGTGCCGCGTCGGGTGGGCAGCCGCAGGCGCCTTCCGGGTTTCCCGGGGCGTCCGGTGCCGGTTTCCGAGGACGGCTTCCGGAACTCCGGAAATTGTCGGTGGCACCCCGTAGCTTTCCGGTGACCGAACAGACCACGACCCTCCAGGGGGCACCCAATGGCAATCAACGACCGCGAGAAGGCCCTTGAGACCGCCCTCGCACAGATCGAGCGGCAGTTCGGCAAGGGCTCCGTCATGCGCCTCGGCGACGACGCGCGTGCCCCGGTCGAAGTGATCCCCACCGGCGCGATCGCCCTCGACGTCGCTCTCGGCATCGGCGGCTTCCCGCGCGGCCGCATCGTCGAGGTCTACGGGCCGGAGTCCAGCGGTAAGACGACCGTCGCGCTGCACGCCGTGGCCAACGCGCAGCGGGCCGGCGGCATCGCCGCCTTCATCGACGCCGAGCACGCCCTCGACCCGGAGTACGCGAAGAAGCTCGGCGTCGACGTCGACGCGCTGCTCGTCTCCCAGCCGGACACCGGTGAGCAGGCCCTCGAGATCGCCGACATGCTGATCCGCTCCGGCGCGGTCGACATCATCGTCATCGACTCGGTGGCCGCCCTGGTGCCCAAGGCCGAGATCGAGGGTGAGATGGGCGACAGCCACGTCGGCCTCCAGGCGCGCCTGATGTCCCAGGCCCTCCGCAAGGTCGCCGGTGCCCTCAACCAGACCCGCACCACCGCCATCTTCATCAACCAGCTCCGCGAGAAGATCGGCGTCATGTTCGGCTCGCCGGAGACCACCACGGGTGGTAAGGCGCTGAAGTTCTACGCGTCGGTCCGGCTGGACGTCCGCCGGATCGAGACCCTCAAGGACGGCACCGAGCCGGTCGGCAACCGCACCCGGGTGAAGGTCGTCAAGAACAAGATGGCGCCCCCCTTCCGCCAGGCGGACTTCGACATCCTGTACGGCATCGGCATCTCCCGCGAGGGCGGCCTCATCGACATGGGGGTCGAGCACGGGTTCGTGCGCAAGGCCGGCGCCTGGTACACGTATGAGGGCGATCAGCTCGGCCAGGGCAAGGAGAACGCCCGCAACTTCCTGAAGAACAACCCCGACATCGCCAACGAGATCGAGAAGAAGATCAAGGAGAAGCTCGGTGTCGGGCCGCGCCTGGACGCCGCCGCGGAGGCTCCTGCTCCCGCCCCCGTGCCGGCCGCGGCCGCTCCGTCCGGAGGGCGCGGGTCCAAGGCGTCCACGCCCAAGCCCGGTGACGTCTGAGCGCAGCCATGAGGCGTGACGAGTTCCCCGGCCCCTCCGCTGAGCCGGGCCCGGGGGACGAGGACCCAGGCTGTTCGAGCGTTGCGGGGTGGCAGGGCCGGGATTCCGCTCCTGCGGGCGAGTCGGACCTGCCGGGTCGACGCTCCGATCCAGCAAGCGACCTGAGGCGGCGGGGCCGGGGCTCCGGTCCTGCGGATGAGGCGGTCCGTGGGAGCGGGAACTCCGGGCCGACGGGGGAGCTCAACCCGGCCGACTGGAACTCCGGTCCGTGGGGCCCTGAGCACTCCGCCGATCCATCCCATGGCGTTGGCGATGCCGGTGGCTCCGTCAGGGGCCGTGCTCGTGGCTTCGGCGCCGGCGGGGCGAGGGGTTCCGGCGCTGGTGGGGCGAGAGGGCTCGGCGCCGGTGGCGCGAGGGGTTCCGGGGCCGGTGGGGCGAGGGATTCTGGGGCTGACGGCACGTTCGGCGGACTAGGCCCAGCGTTCGGTGCCTTCGGTACTTTCGGTGCCGACGATGACGGTGGCTTCGGGGATGACCCTGCCGATCGTGCTGGCCGTGCCGGCGGCGCCAGGCGGAAGAAGGGGCGGTCGAGGCGATCGGACTGGTCGCCCGACGGCCCGGATGAGGACTCCCCGGCCGCTCAGGCGCCGGCGGCGGATCCCCAGGCGGTGGCCAGGGCGATCTGCCTGCGGTTGCTCACCATGGCGCCGAAGACCCGGGCCCAGCTCGCCGAAGCCCTGCGCAAGCGGGAGGTTCCGGAGGACGCGGCGCAGGCCGTACTGGAGCGCTTCTCCGAGGTCGGCCTCATCGACGACGAGGCGTTCGCCGCAGCGTGGGTCAGTTCCCGGCACGCCGGGCGTGGCCTGGCACGACGGGCGCTCGCGCAGGAGTTGCGCCATCGTGGCGTGGACGAGGACACCGTCAAGGAGGCCGTCGAGCAGCTCGACCCCGAGCAGGAGGTGGAGACCGCCCGGCGGCTGGTCGCCCGCAAGCTCGCGGGCACGCGGGGCGTGGAAACCCAGGCCCGCACCCGCAGGCTGGTCGGGATGCTCGCCCGCAAGGGCTACGGTCCCGGGCTCGCCTTCAGAGTCGTCCGCGAGGCGTTGGAGAGCGAGGGCGCCGAGATCGACGATCTCCCCGACGGCGACATGCGGTGATGGCCGGACGGCGCGTGCGCGTGGTTCTGACTGCGCGCGCCGACACGTCCCGCGTGGAGGGGTGTGTACTTTTCGCGCCGTCAGATGTGACCAGGAAAAGCCATTTGACGCTGCTCCTTTGCTTGCCCGTTACCTCGCTGACGCTTAATCTCGACCGCAGTGAGGAGTTACTCCGCAGTGCGGATTGCCATATCGGTGGATGACAGAACGAGGAAGATTGACCGGCTTGCCGGCCATGTCGGCCGCCCTCCGGGGCTGCCGGATTTCAGGACGTTCCGCTGACGTCGCCGGGTTCTGCCGTGCTGTGCGCGTAACCCCCTCGCTGGCTCGACATTGCGACGCGAGGAGGGGTGGGCGCGCATGAATACGATCGTGATCGTGCTGGCGTTGGCGGTGGTGCTGCTGACGCTCGTAGCGATTGCCGCGCTCGTCATGGTCGTGCGCCACACCGGGGGAATCCCCCGGCCCAAGGGTCCTTCGCCGGAGCAGCTCGCCGCGGCCGAGGCCGAGGTGAACGCGGAGCTGGAGCAGGCCAGGCGCCAGGCCGATGAGATCCGGGGCAAGGCCGAGAGCGACGCGGGCGAGATCGTCAAAAAGTCCGAGTCCCTCGCCGAAAGCGCCGCCCTGATGCGCAAAGAGGTCGAGGAGGAGTCGCGCGCGTTCAAGGGCGAGATCAAGGAACTGCGCGCCGACCTGGAACGCCGGGAGAGCCGCCTGGTCGAGCGGGAGCAGCGGCTCGACGAGGAGGCGCGCAGGCAGTCCGAGCGGGCGCGCAAGCTGGCCGAGACCGAGACGGAGCTCGCTGACCGGCGGGTCGAGCTCGACCACGTCGCCGACAACCGCAGGAAGATCCTGGAGCGGGTCGCGGGCCTCACCGCCGACCAGGCGAAGGGCGAGCTGGTCAAGGAGATCGAGAACCAGGCCAAGCGCGAGGCCGCGCTGATCGTCCGGGAGATCGAGAGTGAGGCGCGCAAAGAGGGCGAGAAGCGCGCCTGCAAGATCGTGACGCTCGCGGTCCAGCGGGTCGCCACCGAGCAGACCGCGGAGTCCGTGGTCAGCGTGCTGCACCTGCCCGGCGACGACATGAAGGGCCGCATCATCGGTCGCGAGGGCCGCAACATCAGGGCCTTCGAGTCCACGACCGGGGTCAATCTGATCATCGACGACACGCCCGAGGCGGTGCTGCTGTCGTGTTTCGACCCGGTCCGGCGGGAGACCGCCCGGCTGACGCTGGAACGCCTCGTCCTCGACGGCCGCATCCATCCGCAGCGCATCGAGGAGGCGTACGAGCGCAGCAAGACCGAGGTGCGTGACCTGTGTGTCCGCGCGGGCGAGGACGCGCTGGTCGAGCTCGGCATCACCGAGATGCACCCAGAGCTGATCACGCTGCTCGGCCAGCTCCGCTACCGCACCTCCTACGGGCAGAACGTGCTCAAGCACCTGATCGAGTCCGCGCACATCGCCGGGATCATGGCGTCCGAGCTGCGGCTCGACCGTGATCTGGTGAAGCGCTGCGCGCTGCTCCACGACATCGGCAAGGCACTGACCCATGAGGTCGAGGGCAGCCACGCCCTGATCGGCGCGGAGATCGCCCGCCGGTACGGCGAGCACGAGGACGTCGTCCACGCGATCGAGGCCCACCACAACGAGGTGGAGGTGCGCACGGTCGAGGCGGTCCTCACCCAGGCGGCCGACTCGATCAGCGGCAGCCGTCCCGGAGCCCGGCGCGAGTCGCTCGAGGCGTACGTGAAGCGGCTGGAGCGGCTGGAGGAGATCGCCCAGTCGTACGACGGCGTGGACAAGGTCTTCGCGATGCAGGCGGGGCGGGAGATCAGGGTCATGGTCCGCCCCGACTCGGTGGACGACATCCAGGCCCAGGTGATCGCGCGGGACGTCGCCAAGCAGGTCGAGGAGGAGCTGACCTATCCCGGCCAGATCCGCATCACGGTCGTACGCGAGTCCCGGGCGACGGAGTTCGCCCGCTAGTCGCACGAGATATCGAGGTGGCGCGCCGGCTTGGCCCGGCGGCATGTCGGCGTGGGCATCGGATGACGTGTCCAGCCTGAGGGGTCGGAGCCGGTGATCTCCAAGGAGTCGGCCAGGTTCGAGCGTCGCCCGGTGGAGTGGGACGGCCGCATTCTGCCGAGGCGGAGTCGGCTATCCAGACGGGACCTGTCCATAGGTCGCTGTCGGCGCCCAGGGCCCGGATCGCCTGCTTGAGCAGGGTAGAAGCGGCGTCGAGCCGTTTTCCGTGGCCCGATTGCCGGGGCAGGTAGGGAACGCTTCCGGGCGGGCTATGCGCGACAGAGCGCAGCCGGTGGGCCGCAAGGCGGATGCCGAACCAGGACCTGGGCCGCGGCGAGGGTGAGTAGTTCGGCGTCGGTCGGCTTCGGCGGTCGGCCGAGGCGGCGCGGCCCGCCTGTCCGGCGGGCCGAACCCGGCCATCGGCGTGACCACCGGCCCGACTCCGCCCCGCACGGCATCGCCGTGTCCCAGACCGCCTCCCCAGCCCTGTACACCGCCGCCGGGCAGACGCTTCCGGCGCGAGGAGGAAGGCGGCGCAGCCGGAGGTCGTCGTCGGCGAACGGGACATCGGGCAACGCCTGTGGCCCGGCGCCACCGCCCTCTGCTGGTCCGCAAGAACCCTCTGGTCCGCTTCAAGTCTCCACAAGTGACCCGCAAGCCCCGTTGGCGAGGCTCACCGAGCTACACGTTTATCTCGCCTTTACGGCGGGCGGACCGTAGGAGGAAAACCGGCGTCGCATCCACGCGACGTGCTCGTACTCAAGCCATGACGCCGCCCTGTGACCTTGGCGGGCATGCGATGTGATCCGGCTGCCAGGACGATCCCCATCCCGCTGCCGGGTGAAGCGGGGCAGAAGTGGCTGAGTTGCCCGGACCTCGAGAGAGTCCGGTTTCACGTTGAGGGGCCCGTTTCCGACGTCAAGCCCTGCGTCAGAGCATTCACCGCTGCGCAGGAAAGCGCACCCGTAGTTGTGGAGGCGTCCTTTTGGACCTGTTATTCGATCGCGGTTCCGTTCGGCGGATCGCGTCTCCTCTGATCGCCGGGCTGGTCGGCTTGACCGCCATGCTGACCGGCTCCCTGGCCGTCCCCTTACCCGCACTGGCCGCGTCCGGCTCGGCATCGTCTCCGGACCTGAAAGCGATGGCCGCCGCGCCCGAGACAAAGATCATCGATCTTGGTTCTGTCGTGGACACGCGAGGTGTCGACGTCGGTGACATCAACAACGGCGGCGAGGTCATCTGGGCGATCGGGGACCCCAAATGGGAGGGCTATTTCGGTCGTCCTCAGGCCAGGCTGACCTCCGGTGGAATCGTCACGGATCTTCATGCACTCCTCGGGCTTGACCCCAAGATCAACTCGAGTGTCCCTCGGGGGATCAGCGCCGACGGCACGGTGCTTGTCACCAGTGGTAAGGAGTCCTTCCTCGTCAAAAAGGGCAATGTAACTCCCGCGCGCCAAGAGGCTTTCGCCATCAACGACCGCGGACAATACGCGGGCATGGGCTATTTACAGAACCCTGATGGTTCCACATTGAATCTGTGGGGTTCCAAAAATAAGTTCTATATGGAGCCCACGGCGCTGAACAACTCCGGTTCGGTGGTCGGTCGGATGGACGTCGGCCCTGGTTCGGGCGTCACTTTTCGGGCCTTCCGGAGTAGGCCCCACCAGCCCATCGACCCCAGCCGAGACGAGCTGGTGGTCCCTGGCGCCGACTGGACTCAGGCCAACGACATCAATGGCGAAGGCGTGGTCGCAGGCCATGTGGACGGGCACCCCCAGGACGGCAGCGGTGATATTCCCGTAATCTGGGACAAGGAAGGGACTCACCATATACAGAGGACCCCGTACGGCGGCCGGGTAGACGCGATCAACGAGTTCGGAATCGGCGTGGGTGTGATGTACACCGACGCGGGCAAGAAAATGTACAACGCGCATGCCGCTCTGTTTCAAGGCGGCGTGGGAAACGATCTGAACCTCGTGCTGCCGCAGGACTCGGGCTGGACCCTGAGGGAGGCCACCGGCATCAACGACAACGGTCAGATCGTCGGCCTCGGGCGGCCCGAGGGGGCGGACGCGGACCATGCCTTCCTGCTGGATCTGGGTTTCGTCAAACCCGAGATCGAATCGTTCGAACTCGAGACGCGGCTCTTCCCCTCCAAGAACTGGGTTCCGGTGCCGGAGAAGGGGACGGTCGAGGGCAATCAGGTCCGCGTCACCGTCAGCCTCTTCAACCCCAACGTCATGCCGGTGCGCCGGACGCTGGAGGTGGTTGAGGACGGGACCGGGAAGGTCGTGCGCAACGGGAGGTTCGAGCTGCTCCTCGATGCGGGGGAGACCGTCAGGAAGCAGGTGGCCTTCGACACCGAAGGTCTCGCCTGGCGTAACGGTCAACCGTATTCGGACCGCTCGGTGACCGTTCGGGTGCTCAACGACGGCCGGGATGAGAGCCAGGACACCAAGCCGATCGTCATCCGGCCGATGCCCGTGGTGCTGGTACACGGCTGGAACAGCAATGCGGCCACATGGGACAAGTACGGGGCCTTCCTGAAGTCCGCGCATCCGCTTTGGAAGTGGCGCAAGGTCTCCACGCTCAACACCGGTTCGCTCTCGGCTCCAGGCCAATTGACCCACCCCCTGCCGTTGAACGCCGCGATGCTGGGGCTGGAGATCGAAGACGTACGCACGTCCGAGGACGCCTGGCGGGTGCAGCTCGTCGTCCATTCCATGGGCGGGACGATCAGCCGGGAGTACATAGCCTGGGAGATGGGGTGGACCCCCGAGGAAAAGCCGGTGGTGAACCGGCTGATCCAGATGGGCACCCCCAACGAGGGAAGCCCCTGCGCCGACAGAATCGTGGAGTGGGCGGAGGCGAGGAACAGGAGGACTCCCTGGTATCCGGCCACGTGGGAGAACTCCGAGGAGTACATGCAGGGGGAGTTCAACAAGAAGACCACGAACCTGAAGGGCGTACGGGTCTCCAACCTCGTGGGCAGGGGCTATGAGTTGCTCTGCGGGACCAAGGTCGGGGGGGACGTGGTTCCCGAACCTCTTCCTCTTCCTCACCCCGACACCGACATGATTGTTCCGCCGTCGAGCGCCCGGTGGATGCTCGCGGACACTCCCTCCATGCACATCATGCACACGAAAATGACCGGCTCGCAGGCGGCCTTCGACGACTATGTCAAGCCGCGGCTTGTGTCGCTGCTGGCCGGTGGCTCGGGTGATGGGCCCGGACTGCGGGAGGCGGCTCCCGCGTCCGGCGAGAAGGAGGCGGCTCCCGCGTCCGGGAACGAGAAGGCTGCGGCCGACGCCGATGACGCCGGGGGCGCGAGTTCGCTGTTCGCCTTCCCCGAGGCCACGGTGGAGCCGGGCACGACGGCGGCCGTGCCGCTGGAGGTGCCCTCGGGTACCCGGTTCGGGGTCGTCGGGACGTTGCCGGAGACGGTGGGGCTGCTGCTGCGGGATCCGTCGGGCAAGGAGGCCGCCTCCTACGCGGCGGGCAGCGACGAGGCCAAGGAGGTCGTCCAGGGGTTGAGCGTCACCGCTCCGCAGGCGGGGGCGTGGAAGCTGGAGATCACCAACACCGCCGCCGAGCCGGTCAAGGCCGATCTGGGTGCCTGGATCCTGGACAACCCGGTGCGGGTGGCGGCCACGGCCGAGGCGTCGGAAGACGGCAAGGTGGCGGTGAAGGCCACCGTCACCGATGGCGGGCAGCCGGTCGCCGGCGTGCCGGTGCGGGCCGTGCTGACCCTGGGGGACGGCACCCAGCAGGAGGTGACGCTGAAGGACGACGGGAACAGCGGGGACGGCGCCGCCGATGACGGGAAGTACGGCGGTGTGACCGAGGCGCTGGCCGACGGCGTATATCCCGTCACGGTCGTGGCCGAGACCGCCAAGGGTGTGCGGACCACGCTGAACTCCGCGAAGGTGGCCAAGCCGGACCTGCGGGAGTTCGCGTTGACGTTGTCGGCAGGGCCGGGTGGTTCGGTGTCGGCGTCGCCGGCGCAGACCACGTACCGGGCCGGGACGGAGGTGAAGGTGACCGCCACCCCCGAGGCCGGGGGCATCCCGATCGGGTGGGTGGTCGACGGCAAGGAGCGTGGTCCGGGTGCGCTGACGCTGACCATGGACGGTCCACACACGGTGGAGGCACGGTTCGGGACCTACAAGGTGACCGAGATCGGCGCGCTGCCCGGTGGGGAGGCGTCGAAGACCTACGCCGAGACGCTGAACGACCGCGGTGAGGTCGCGGCCACCGTCGTCGACAAGGACGGCAAGCGGCGCGCGGTGCGCTGGCAGGACGGAGAGTTCACCGAGCTGGGCGGCCTGGCGTGCACCGATGGTGCGGTCACGTGCGAGGCCGGCGCCATGGGCGTCAACGAAGCCGGGGATGTGGCCGGCTGGGCCGTGGCGTCGGCGAGCGGCGGCAACTCACGGCGCGCCGTCGTCTGGCGCGCCGACGGTTCGGTCACCGAGCCGCAGTCGGGCACCAGCGCCTCCGCCCTGAACGACTACGGTCATGTGCTGGGCAGTACAGGTAACGGTGCGGTGCTGTGGGGCCAGGGAGCCCCGACCATGGTGCCTTCCGAATACGTCAGCTCCCCCGCCGGCTACGACAACGAGATGAACTACACCCACCCCGCTCCGCGTATCAATGGCAGCGGCGCAATCACGGGCGGCTACACAATCAGCCGGAACACCGACGGCAGTCCCCGAGACTCCGCCCCGGCGCTCTACGCCGACGATAGGCTCACCAGGCTCGCGGGCACGGTAGAGGGGTGCGCCGTGACGGCCGGCTACGCCTCGGACCTCAACAACACCGGCCTGGTGGTCGGCACCCTGCGGTGCGGCCGCGACGAGGGTAAGGTGACCAAGCGCGCCTACGTGTGGAAGAACGGCAGGCCGACGGATCTGGGCGCGGGTGAGGCGACCGCGGTCAACGACAACGAGGTGATCGTCGGCCACGAGTCGGGGGCCTATCTCAACGCTTATCAGCCGCCGGTGATGTGGATGGCCGGCACGAAGTACCAGCTGGAGAAGGTGCTGTCGTCCCGGCCGTGGTGCCCGGAGGACGGACGCAAGACGACCCGGCCATGTGTGGGCGCATCGGAGATGCAGGATGTCAATTCCTCGGGCCAGATCCTGGTGCAGGGTTTCGTTCGGGAACCCGCGCCGGCGGAGGAGGGTGGCTTCACCCAGGAGAACCGGGCGTTCCTGCTGACGCCCACCACCGCCCGGGCGGATCTGGAGGTCACCCACACGATCTCGCCGACCGAGCCGGGGCCGGGCGCGAAGGTCACGTGGACGGCCACGGTGACCAACAAGGGTGACGACGCCGCCACCGACGTCCGGCTGGACGTGCTCATCCCCAAGACCGTCACCGGCGCGACCTGTGAGACCTGGCGGGGCATCTGCACCGCGATCAAGGGAGGGTTCCGCAACACGGCCAAGGTCCTGGAGCCGGGTTGGAGCGCCACCGTCGAGGTGACCGTCACCGTGCCGGCGGATGCGGAGGTCGGGACCGAGCTCAAGACACAGGCCCACGGGTACAGCCTGTCGGTGCGTGATCCCGTCCCGGCCAACGACGTGGCTTCGACCACGGCGAAGGTGTCGTCGTTCCTGAGCAGCAGCGGGATCACCTGGTCGGATCCGGTGCCGGTGGGGACGACCAGCTACCCGCAGCAGGTGTCGTTGACCAACCGGTCGAACGAGCCGATGCCGTTGAAGGCGATCGCGACCGAGGGGCCGTTCGCGCAGACGAATGACTGCCCGGTGGAGCTGGAGGTCGGCGCCTGGTGCATGGTTCAGGTGACCTTCTCGCCCACGCAGGCGGGTGAGGCCAACGGGAAGCTGACCTTCACCACGGCTAACGAGGCCGCGCCGGTCTTCACGGTGACGTTGAAGGGGACCGGAACGACGAACACATCTCCGGTGATCAAGACGCCCCCCGCTCTTCCGCTGAAGGGGACGGTGGGCAAGCCGTTTGAGTTGAAGGTGGCGTTCACCGATCCTGACGCGGGTGACAACCACACCGCGCAGGTAGTGGTGAACGTGCCGCCGTCGCCGGCGGAGCTGACGCCGGCGGAGGTGACCCGCGAGCCCGGTGGCGGGACGATCACGTGGAGCAGGATGTACACCGCGCCTGTCCAGGGGAGCCTTCTCGTGCTGCTGAAGGACGGCACGAATCCGCCCGTCGGCCAGATGATCCCGTTCGTGATCGAGGAAGCGGTGCCGAACACCGCGCCGCAGGTGTCGGCGGGTCCGGATGTCACGGTGACCGTCGGGGAGACGCTGCAGCGGACGGTGACGTTCACCGACCCGGGCTCGACGTCGTGGACGGCGAGCGTGGACTACGGCGACGGCACGGGTCCGCAGCCGGTAACCGTCACCGGGCAGCAGATCGTGCTGGAGCACCAGTGGGCCACCGCCGGAACCTATCCGGTGACGGTGAAGGTGAAGGACGACGGCGACCTGGAGAGCACGGCGAGCTTCACCGCGACCGTGGTTCCGGCCGAGACGCCGAACCAGGCTCCGAAGGTGACGTTGACCGGTCCGGCCACCGTCACCGAGGGCTCCACCTGGACCGGCCGGGGATCATTCACCGATCCCGACTCGACCAGCTGGACGTTCACCGCCGACTACGGTGACGGGACGGGTCCGCAGCCGCTGACTCTGACCGCCGGGCAGTTGAAGCTGACGCACGTCTTCAGCGGCAGTGGTGAGTTCACGGTCGTGTTGTCGGTGACCGATGACAAGGGCGCGACCGGTACAGCCGGCGTGAAGGTGCAGGTGACCAACGTGGCGCCGGTGGTGACGTTGAAGGAGCCGGCCGTGGTGGCGAAGGTCGGCGAACCGGTCATGTTGAACGCCTCGTTCACCGACCCCGGTACGGCCGACAGCCACACCGCCACCTGGACCATCGGCACTCGAACGGTGGCCGGGGCGCTGGGCGAGAACAAGGGCAAGGGTGCGGTCAGCCTGCCGTATGTCTTCACCGAGCCCGGCATCTACCCGATCGCGGTCACCGTCACCGACAACGACCGCGGGACGGCGAAGGCCGACACCACCGGTGGGCGGAAGGTGTTCGTGCGGGTGTATGACCGGTCCGGTGCGCTGACGGCCGCCGGGACGGTGACGTCACCTGCCGGGTCCTGCCTGCTGGAGACCGCGTGTGAGGACAAGGCCGGGGAGGGGTCCTTCTCCGTCGCCGTCCGTTACAGCGGAAAGAAGGGCGGCCCGAAGGGTGAGTTGCGCTACGCCGCTCCCGGGTTCGAGTTGACCGGGGCCTCCTACGAGACGCTGGTCGCGGTGGACGGCACCGCCACGCTGCGCGGGACCGGGAAGGTGGGCAAGGCCGGCGACGCCGGGAAGGCGGGGAACTCGAAGGTGACCTTCGAGCTCACCGCGGTCGACGCCGCCACCACCGGCGGCGCCGATCAGTTGCGCATGCGCGTGTGGGACGCCACGGGCAGGTTGATCTATGACAACCAGCCCACCGGTGCGGCCTCACCCGCTGTGATCGGCACGCTGCGCGTCAGCGGCTGAGTCTCGGCACAAGGTGTCAGACCCGGCTTTCGGGGTCCGGGTCTGACACCTCCCGTTGGTGCCGGTGACGTCCTGCGGGCGGCGAGCCGTGTCCGGCCGACCCCGTCCGCCGCGCGCACAAGAGCAGCACGGTCAGGCCGAGATGTGAAAGATCTGCAGATAGAAGGACAGCTCCGCGGCCAGGGCGGTGGCTCTGGTCTCGTGGCGGCGGAAACCGTGCGACTCGCCCTCGAACGCGAGATAGGTGCAGGGCACGCCGCGCGCGGAGAGCTCGTCGGCGAACGCCTCCGACTGGGCCGGGGGCACCACCGGATCGGCCAGCCCCTGCATCAGCAGCATGGGGCAGTCGATCTCGCCGGCCCTGGCCAGCGGTTCGCGGGAGGCGTACGACGTCTCCGGGCCGACCAGCCAGTCCATGTAGCGCGACTCGAAGTCGTGCGTGGCGGCGGCGAGCGGGGCGAGGGCGCTGACCCCGGCGATCGACACGCCTCCGGCGAAGACGTCGGAGGCGCAGCAGGCCGCCATGACGGTCCAGCCGCCCGCGCTGCCTCCCCTGATGGCGATGCGCGCCGGGTCGGCCAGGTTCTCGGCCGCGAGCCACCGCGCCGCCGCCACGGCGTCCTCGACGTCGACGACGCCCCACTGTCCGCGTAGGCGCTCGCGGTAGGCCCGGCCGTACCCGCTGGAACCGCCGTAGTTGAGGTCGAGCACGCCGATGCCCCGGCTGGTGAAGAACGCCTTCTCCAGGCTGAGCTCGGTCGTCGCGTGCCCGGTCGGCCCGCCGTGCACGAACACGACGTACGGCGTGGCCGCCGCGTCTCCGGCACCGGGACCGGACGGCGGGTACAGGTAGGCGTGGACGTCACGACCGGCGCCGCTCTCGATCTCGACGGCCCGGGGCATGGGGAGGTAGGCGGTCTCGGGCAGTTCGGCGGTGTCGCCGCACAGCCACTCGACCCTGCCGTCGCCGCCGTCGAGCCGGACGACCGCCCGGGGGAGGTGGGGGCCGTACGCGATCCCGCCGACGGTCCGCCCGTCGGAGGCCAACGCGGGGTCCCAGCCGGAGTAGGGCACCTCGATGTCGGTGAGCGCCCCCGTCTCCGGATCGAGGATGCCCAGGCGCAGGTCGCCGCGTCCGTGCAGCACCGCGAGCCGGCCATCGCCCAGCGGTTGGTACGGCCGGCCGCCGAGCCGCCACAGTGGTCCGGCGAACTCCTCCTCCGCGGGGTGGAGGGCGCGCGGGGAGCCGCCGTGGAGGCCGTCCTGGTAGAGGTTCCACCAGCCGGAGCGGTCGGAGACGAAGTACAGGTTCAGGTCGTCGCGCCAGCACGGGGCGAGCACCGATTCGTCGAGGCCACCGGCGACGGTCCAGGTGTGGCCGTCGGCGATCCGGGTCACCCGCAGCTCGGTTCCCGACCACGGCATGCGCGGGTGGTCCCAGCAGATGTAGGCGAGGTGCCGTCCGTCCGGGGAGATCGTGGGGAAGGCGTAGAAGTCACTCCCGCTCACCCGCTCCACGATCCCGCTCGACGAGGGCGAGCCGATCGGGGACGAGGCGGGGGAGTGGAGGGCTCCGCCACGGGAGGAACGGTCGTTCAGGCCGGAGACCGGGCCGGGTCCGGAGAGATGGTCCCTGAGGGAGATCGAGACGATGGAGCGGGTGACCGTACCGTCGTCGTGGTGGTGCTCGCGGACGCACCACACTTCGGGCCCGTCCGGGCCGTCGTGCACGAGGAGGTCGGCATAGCGGAGCCCGCAAAGCCGCTCGGGCTCCGGCGTGAGCGGCCATGGCTCCGTCCCGGAGGCCGCGAGGTAGAGCCGCTGGTCACGGTGGTGAGCGAAGACGATCCCCCAGCCTGGGACGACCGCGTAGGAGCGCCCGCCGTACTCGTGGACGCGGGTGCGCGCGTCCCAGGGCGAGGGAAGCACCTCACGGAGGAGCCCGTCGGCGCCGCGATGGACGACGGTGCGCCGCCCGCCCTCCGTCGGGCGGTCCTCCTCCCACCAGAGGTCGTCGTCCAGCACCGTGGGGAAGCCGAGGGACAGCCCCGATCGGGCGACGTCGGTGGTGGAGATCGGCGAGGGCCAGACGGCGTACGGCACTGGCGCGGGCAGGGGGGACATGCCTCCCATCCTGCCGGAAGCAGGGCTACGGCGCCGCGTCTACGTCATGCCCAGGGCGGGAGGAGCGGTGTAGCGGGCCGCCAGGACGCCGAGGTGGCGGATCACGGCGCGGTTCCAGGCGCCGTCGTCGAACATCCTCCGGAGGGCGGCGTCGATCTCCTCGCGCGCTCCCTCGGATCGTGCGTCGATGCCGTACCTGTGGACGGCGATCGAGGCGCCGCAGAGCCGGAAGCGCCCGGGGTACTGCGTGTCGAGCCCCACGAGGACCGGCGCGTCGGCCACGATGGCGTCGATCCTTCCTTTGGCCAGCAGGGGAGCGCACGCGGCGGGGACGTTCGCCTCCGCGAGGAACGCGGCCTTCCACGCGGTGCCGAGCCTGCCGACCAGAGGCGCCGTGTCCGCGCGGGTGCCGCACACACGCTTGCGGCGCAGGTCCTTCGGCCTGCTGATCGTGAGGTCGCCCGCGCGGACGAGGATGTCCGAGCTTGTGACGAGGTAGGGCCCGGCGGTGTCGCGGCCTCCGCTCGCGCCGACGACGATGTCGGCCCGGTCGAGGTCACCGGTGTAGCTGATCTGCCCGTCGCGGTAGCCGAGCTCGCGCGCGACGTACTGGGCGACCGCGACGTCGAAACCGGTGTATTCCCCGCCCGGGAGCCGGAGGACCAGTCCGGGGTATCCGACGCGCACGCCGATGACGAGGTCGCCGCCCCTCCCGCAGGCCGTAAGGGAGGCGACCGTCATCGAAAGGCCCAGCAGCAGGGCCGCGACGCGCCGCACGAGCCCAAGAATCGGGGCGGGGCGGCCCAACGGCCAAGCAGCGACACGACAAGGAACCGGAAAGAATCCGGCCCGCTGTTCCACGGCGTGTGCCACGGAGATGAAGCGCGACCCCACGGCCGCTCGATCGCGACCGCCGAGCTTCCCGCGCGGTTCGCCCGACGGCGACGATCAGGCGGGAATGCCGGCTCCGGTGTCTACGGGAGGGATGATCGGCTGCGCGGCCGTACGGTTGCTGCGCCTGGTGCGCCTCTCCAGCCAGGTGGCGAGGGCACTGAGCGACATGTTGAGCCCGATGTAGATGACCCCGATGACGATCGCGGCGGGGATGAGCGACCCGAAGTGCACCGCCGGGATCAGCTTGAAGCCCATGTTGAGCAGGTCGACGTACGCGATGATGTACCCCAGCGCGGTGTCCTTGAGCAGTACGACGAGCTGGCTCACGATGGCCGGCATCATGGCGGTGACCGCCTGCGGGAGCAGGACGAGCCGCATCACCTGACTCTTACGCAACCCGATCGCCTGCGCCGCCTCGGCCTGCCCGGACGGCACGGCGCGGACCCCGGCACGGACGATCTCGGCCAGCACGGACCCGTTGTACAGCGTGAGCCCGGCCACGAGCGCGATCAGCGTGTAGTCGCCGCCGCCGAACACGCTCGGCGCGAGGAAGAACAGGAAGAAGATCAGCAGCAGCAGTGGGATCGCGCGGAACGTCTCGACGACCGCGCCCGCGACGCCCCGGACCCACCGGTGGTCGGAGAGCCGGGCCAGGCCGAAGATCGCGCCGAAGACGAGCGCGCAGACCGCGCTGATACCGGCCGCCTTCAGCGTGCCGAGCAGACCGGGGACGATGTACTCGGTCCAGGTGGAGACGTCGAGGAAGGGCTTCCAGATCTCGCCCTCCCACTGCCCCTTGGCGTCGAACCTGGCGTAGACGTAGTACGCGGCGGAGGCCAGGACGACCACGGACAGCAGGGTCAGGATGTTGTTGCGCAGCCGTGCGCGCGGGCCCGGCGCGTCGAAGAGGATGTTCGTGCTCATCGGGCCACCGCCAGCTTCGCCGCCAGGCGGCTGGTGACGAACCCGACCGGCAGGGTGACGACCATGAAGGCGATGACCAGCCCGACGAAGATGGGGATCGACACGCCCGTGTCGTCGAAGGTGTCCCTCATGACGAAGGCCGATTCCATCAGGTAGCCTCCGGCGATCGCCACGGTGGTGTTCTTGATCATCGCGATCATCACGCTGCCCAGCGGCGCGACGACCGTCCGGAACGCCTGTGGCAGGATGATCAGCCGCAGGGACTGCAGGAACGTCAGCCCGATGGCGCGGGCCGCCTCGGCCTGCCCGAGCGGCACGGTGTTGATGCCCGCGCGCAGCGCCTCGCAGACGAAGGTCGCGGTGTACGCGGACAGCCCGAAGACCACCAGCCAGAAGCTGTTGGTAGTCGGGGTCGCCGAGAAGGACAGGCCGATGGTGTCGCTGAGGCCGAGTGAGGAGAAGGCCAGCACCAGGGTCAGCGGTGTGTTCCGCACGATGTTGACGTAGACCGTGCCGGCCCCGCGTAGCACCGGCGTCGGCGAGACCCGCATCGACACCAGGATCGTGCCCAGGACCAGCGCGAGGACCGCGCAGATCAGCGAGAGCTTGACGTTCTCCAGGAAGCCCGCCAGCAGGTCCGGCGCGTATTTGATCAGATCGTCCATCGTGCTCCACCGGTTGAGGAGGCCGCCGCCGGCTGGGGGACCGGCGCGGCGGCGGCCATGTCAGGTGTCCTGGGACACGGTCAGGCGCAGGGCTCGAAAGTCGGAGCCCCGGTGGGCGCCTTCAGACCCTGTGCCTGGCCGAACCACTTGGTGAACAGCTGCTGGGCGGTGCCGTCCTGGTACATCTTGGTGATGGCGGCGTTCACGGCCTCGCAGGTCTTGGTGTCGCCCTTCTTCAGGCCCACGCCGTACTTCTCGTCGGTGAACGGCTGGCCGAGGATCTTGAACTTGCCCGGGGCCTGACCGGCGAACCCGGCCAGGATCAGGTCGTCGGTCGTGACGGCGTCGAGGTTGTTGCCCCCGAGCTTGGCCACGCACTCGGAGTACGACGCCGCGCCCACGAGTTGGGCGTCGAGGTCGAGCTCGCCGTCCGGCGGCGGGTCGGTGATCCGCTTGTAGGAGTTGGAGCCGGCGGCCTGGCAGATCCGCTTGCCCGCCAGGTCGGTCGGCTTGGCGATGCCGCTGTCGTCGGTGCGGACCATGACGTCCTGGTGCGCCACGATGTACGGCCCGCCGAAGGTCACCTTCTCCTTGCGGCTCTCGGTGATGGAGTAGGAGGCGAAGATGATGTCCACGGTGCCGTTGGCGAGGAACGCCTCACGGTTGGACGAGGCGGACTCCTTCCAGGTGATGTCCACGTCCTTGCCGCCGGCGAGCTCCTTGACGACGTACTTCGCGACGTCGACGTCGAAGCCCTCGGGCTCGGCGCCCTTCTTCAGGCCGAGCCCCGGCTGGTCCCACTTGGTGCCAAGAACGACCTTCTGCGATTTCTCCAGCTTCTCCGCGACGCTGGAGTAGCTCTCGTCGCCCCCGCCGCAGGCCGTCAGGCTCGCGGCCGTGGCGGCGACGGCGAGAACCGCCCAGATTCGTCGTGCTCGCATTACTGCCACCTCTTCTTCCGTGCGCCGGGCCGGATCGCGGCCCGGGGAGGATTGCGTGATCAGTGCGTGAGGATCTTGGAAAGGAAATCCTTCGCCCGGTCCGTCCGGGGATTGGTGAAGAAGGCGTCGGGTTCGGCCTCCTCGACGATCTCGCCGCCGGCCATGAACACGACCCGGTTGGCGGCCCGGCGGGCGAACCCCATCTCGTGGGTGACGACCATCATGGTCATGCCGTCCCTGGCGAGGCCGGTCATCACGTCGAGCACCTCCTGGACCATCTCGGGGTCCAGCGCCGAGGTCGGCTCGTCGAAGAGGATCATCTTGGGGTCCATGGCCAGCGCGCGGGCGATGGCGGTGCGCTGCTGCTGGCCGCCGGAGAGCTGGGCGGGGTACTTCCCGGCCTGCGAGGCGATGCCGACACGTTCGAGCAGCTCCATGCCGCGCTTGTCGGCCTCGCTCTTGGAGACCTTGCGCACCTTGATCGGCCCGAGGGTGACGTTCTCCAGGATGGTCTTGTGGGAGAACAGGTTGAACGACTGGAAGACCATCCCGACGTCGGAGCGGAACCTGGCCAGCGCCTTCCCCTCGGCGGGGAGCTCCTGGCCGTCGAACGTGATCTTCCCGGCGTCGATGGTCTCCAGGCGGTTGACCAGGCGGCACAGCGTGGACTTGCCGCCACCGGACGGCCCGATCACGACGACGACCTCGCCGCGCGCGACGCTGAGGTTGATGTCCTTCAGCACATGCAGCGTGCCGAAGTGCTTGTTGACGCCTTCCAGATTGACAAGAGGGCGCGGGTCACCAGGCTCCGTCATGGTCAACAACGTAGGGGTGTCAGCGTCGCCAAATCACTACCGCGCGGGTACCGATCAGATCACAGGCTCCCTACGCCCATGTGCCGGGACATTCCTCCCGGTCTCTCCGGGGCCACGGCTCATCCGTCCCGGGATGGTGTGGCGCTTCTCTGGGTTCGTCGCGAAGGCGACCGGAGAAAGCCCCTCATAGAAAGCCGCGGTGAGTCACTTATGTTGAAAAATCCGGATCTGTTCAGGAGAAACGTCGCCGGCGTCGCCATGCTGGTCTGGCCGTTGCTGGAGCTCGCGGCCTTCCTCACCTCGCCGCCGGGGACGACGCACGCCCCCGACGTCTTCGCGAGCCGCCCGGTGCAGGTGCAGGTGAGCGCCCTGCTGTTCCAGTGGGGCACCATCGCCATGATCCCCGCGATACTCGGGCTCGCCCATCTCCTGCGTACGCGCATGCCGCGGACCGGGAACATCGGCGCCGCGATCGGGGCGGTCGGCGCCGCGAGCGCGATCGCCCTCTTCACGACCGACTTCTACGACCTCGCGCTGGCCCAGACCCTGCCGGCGGAGCAGGCCGTACGCGTGACCGAGGCGGCGAACGCGCTCGGCGGGTTCGTGTACGGCATGCTGCTGCCGGGATTCCTCGTCCACGTGGGCGTGCTCACGCTCATGGTGGGCCTGGCCCTCGCCAAGGCGGGGCCGTGGTGGCTGCCCGTGGTGACGCTCATGGGGGTCATGGGGCCGTTCCTGACGATGGGCCAGACACCCGCTGTCCAGTCGATCGGAGCGCTGTTCCAGTTCGCCGCGTTCGGCTGGGTGGCCGTGAAGGTGCTCCGCATGCCCGTGGCCGACTGGAAGGCCGCGTGACCTCTTACCCGCCCGGCCCTTCATCCGCCAGACCGTTCACCTGACCTTCCACCTGACCCTGACCCGGACCCGCCCGACCCTTCATCCGCGAGACCGTTCACCTGACCGCCCACCTGACCCGCCCGAACCCTCATCCACCTGGCTTCGTGCCCCGCCCGGCCCTCTGCCCGCCCGGCCGTCACTTGCCGAGGCCGGACTCCCGCGCCCGGATGATCGCCTGGGCCCGGTCCGCCACCCGCAGCTTCGTGAAGATGCTGGACACGTGATTGCGCACGGTCTTCTGGCTCAGGCCGAGCCGTACCGCGATCTGCGGGTTGGTCAGGTGGGAGGCGATCAACCCCAGGATCTCCCGCTCACGCCGGGTCAACTCGGGGAAGCTCTCCTCCCCGCCCGACCCTCGGGAGAAGTAGTCCATCAGCCGCCCGGCGAGGGCGGGGCCGAAGATGGCCTCGCCCCCGGCCACGGCGTGGATCGAGCGGACCAGTTCGGCCCGCCGCGCTCCCTTGAGCACATAACCCCTGGCCCCGGCCCGCATGGCGGCGAGGACCGAGTCGTCGTCGTCCGACATGCTGAGCACGAGGACCCTGATGTGGGGATAGTCCCGCACGATCCGCTCGGTGGCGGCGACGCCGCCCATGCCGGGCATCGTCAGATCCATCAGAACGACGTCGGGTTGCACTCTCGTCACGAGGACCAGGGCCTGCTCGCCGCTGGCGGCCTCGTCCGCCACCTCCACGTCCTCCACCGACTGGAGCAGGGCGCGCAGCCCGGCCCGGAACGTGGCGTGGTCGTCGACGAGCAGCACGCGGATCCGCTCCATCGCTTACCGCTCTCCTTCCGATTTCTCCCGGTTCACCCCGGGAGTGGCGTGATCCGCCCCGGGATCTCCGGGATCTCCTCGGTCCGGCCGGGCTTCCGGGATCGCTCCGAGCGGGAGTTCGGCCAGCACCCGGGTGCCGCCCTCCGCCCGCGGTTCGATCCGGCATGATCCGCCCAGCTCGGCCGCCCGCTCGCGCATCGACGCGGTTCCCACGCCCGCTCCGACGCCGGTCACGGCCTGGGCGCCCGTGCCGGTCACAGCCCCGGCGTCCGTGCCGGTCATGGCCTGGGCGTCCATGCCGGACCCCCTCTCCTCGGATGCCGTGCCGTACGGCTCGCGCCCGTCGTCGGTGACCTCCAGGCGCAGCCGGGCCCCGGCCACGGACAGACGGATCGTGGCGTGCGCGGCTCCGGCGTGCCCGCGCACGTTGGCCAGCGCCTCCACGGCGATCCGGTACGCGGCGACCTCGACGGCGGCGGGCAGGGCGGGCAGCTCACCGTCGGACTCCACCCGCACGTCCAGCAGCGCCTCCGGGCTCCGGGGCAGGCCCGCGACGTGAGAGCGGATCGCGCCGAGGAGTCCGAGGGTGTCCAGCGCGGGCGGGCGCAGCCCGTCCACCAGCGTGCGCACGTCGTCCATGGCCGCCTGGGCGTCAGCCATGATGTCCTCCAGCATCGCCTTCGCCGCCTCGTCCGTGACCATGTCCTGGACGGCCTCCGCCCGCATGGTCAGCGCGGCGAGCGTGGGGCCGAGGCCGTCGTGCAGATCGCGGCGCAGCCGCCGGCGCTCCTCCTCCCTGGCGATGACCAGGCGCTCGCGCGACCGCTGCAGGTCGGCGGACAGCCGTATCGAATGGACGGCGACGCCCGTCTGCCTGGCCAGGTCGGCGAGGACACGCTGGTCCCTCGGGCCGAACCCGCTCTCACCAGGTCTCGGGGACAGGACGAGCTCACCGACGGGCTCGTTGTGATAGACCAGCGGGAGCCGTACGGGATCGGGGGCGGGCACGCCGTGCGCGTGCGACGGGCCGTCGGCCACCTCGACCGCGACGTGCGGCAGCCGCAGCGCCTCGGCCACGGAGCGGGCCACCGCCGACAGCACGGCGGACGGTTCTCCCGTCTCCTCCAGCCGCTTGCCCAGCAGCGCCAGGACGGCGTACGGATCGTCCCGCCTGCCGTACATGACCAGGTTGATCCAGCGCTGGACGCGGTCGCGCAGCGGGGCGAAGACCAGGGCGATCACCCCGGCGGCGACGATCGAGACCGGCAGCGCGCCCTCGGACCGGAAGATCGCGCCGAGGTAGGTGACCACCACGACATACCCGCCGACGACGCACCCGGACAGCAGGAGGTACACGAACGTCCGGTTGATGACGAGATCGATGTCGAGCAGCCCGTGCTGGAGCACGGCCACGCCGACCGAGATCGGCAGCAGGCTTGCTGCCAGCGTTCCCGCGAGTTCCCAGGGCGTGCTCTCCATCGGCCAGACGGCGCCGGGATATTCGTCCGTGAGCCCGGCCACCAGGCGGGCGGCGACGATCAGACCGGCCAGCCCCGCCGCGTACACCAGCCACTTGACCTGGTCGCGCTCCCGCCGCCCGCCGTGCCTGGACCGGCGGACGAGTTCCACCGCGCCCGTGACGAACAGCAGGCCGGAGAGCACCGACATCACCGGGTCCACGGCCCGGGAGAGGTCCGCGAGCGCCGGTACGCCGAGCGGGTTGACGACCGCCGTGCCGAGGCCCGCCTGGTCGTTGGGGCCGGGCCGCAACGCGCTCAGCGCCATCACCGCCACGGAGAACACGCCCAGCGCGCCGAGCGGCGGCCGCCACCTGGGCGAGGGGAGCTTTCCGGCGGGGAAGAAGAGGGGGATCGAGGAGAGCGACAGGTTCGCCGGGATCCACAGCCAGCTCTGCGGCCAGGCGGCCGCCTCGGCGAGCGGCGCTCCGGTGGATCGCGCGAAGATCGCGTACTGGCCGAAGCCGTCGAGCAAGGCGAAGGACAGGGCACCGGTCAACATGATGAGACCGATCGCGTTGTCCGGTCGCCGCGCGCCGATCAGGCCGCCCACGACCGCGAAGGCGGCGACGAAGAGCAGATGGCTCTGGGGGATCAGACCCATCCCGTTGCGTACGCCCAGGACGAGTGCGGCGGTGGTGAGCAGGAGTGTGGCCACGCATACGGGCCATGCCGCACGCCGCACGTGACCTCCCTGATGTCCGGTTTCAGGGTATCGATGGCTTCGCCCAGAAAGATGGGACATTGTCCCGATCGGGGCGGGTCAGATTCAGCCGCTCACCGATACAGGGCGACGGCGGCCTCGCTGATGAGCGTCTCGACGACGCCGATGACCTCGTTGACCGGGCGGGGATACTCCCGCGCGATGGAACGCAGGCGGCCGACGAGCTGGCCGGACGGCTGGGCGAGGTGGAGCGCCGCCTCCACCCGCAGCACACCGACCAGGCCGCACAGCGCGGCGCACCGCGCGTCCGGTTGCTCCACGGCCTCGACGGCGTTGTGCACCCCGGAACGCGCGCGCACGACCGGCGCGACGTCGGTGGGCGGGTAGCGGGTCTGCGACATCACGCCCATGCGCCGCCTGGTGACCCGGGTGAGGACGCCCGCGGCGACCATGTCACCGATGGGATTGAGGTCGTAGACGGCGAGCCGGCCGTGGGTGATGTCGAGACGGCAGGTCAGGGCCAGGTCGAGCAGCACGGCGCCGGCTGGCCCGAGACTCAGCGAGGGCTGGTTGATCAGCGGCTTGCCGGCCTGGTCGTGGGCGATGAGATACAGGTCCTGGTAGAGCGGCAGCCGGTTCAAGGCGCTCACCGTGACTCCTCCAGTACGGCGAAGCCGGCTGAGGAGGGTCGGCGACCGGCAATGTACAGGCCGGCCAGGACCAGGACGCCGACGCCGAGCCAGATCAGGCCCAACACCTGGGCCAGGATGTTGGCGTTGATCACGACGAAGACGAGGATCGCCATCCCCACCAGCGGCGTGACCAGATGCGCGAGGAGATCGGTCGACCGCCCACGGATCACGTAGTGCACGATGACTGAGACGTGCAGGACGATGAAGGCGATCAGCGCGCCCATGTTGATCAGGCTGGAGAGCAGGGTGACGCCGTCCTTGCGGCTGGACATCCACACCCCGAGAACGGTGGACAGCGCGGCGATGAACAGCGTGGCGTTGGCCGGCACGGAGTGCTTGACCGACACCCTGGCCAGGAACGACGGGAGCTGCCGGTCGCGCGCCATCGCGTAGAGCAGGCGGGAGACGGCGACCTGCGCGACCAGGGTGTCAGCCAGGCCCCACGAGATCGCGGTCGCGGCCGACATGATGTGCGCCAGCCGACTCCCGCCGGAGGCCGCGGCGGTGTCGTAGAACGCGGTGCCGTTCTCGTCGCCGTGGGCCAGCAGGCCGGCCGGGTCGGAGACCAGCAGGGAGGCGACCCACACCTGGACGATGAACAGCACGCCGGCCAGGATCAGGGCCAGGCGCATGGCCTTCCCACCTGGGCGGAGCCGCCCTTGGCCTCCTCGACGAGCATGCTGATCCCGTCGAACCCGAGGAAGGACAGCACCGCGACGGAGACGGGGCCGAACACCACCGGCCAGGAGAAGGTGTCCGGATTGAACAGCGGTGTGAGATCGAACCCGCGCCCCTTGCCCTGGAGGAGGGCCCAGACGCCGACCGAGAGGAAGAGGCCCAGTACGACCAACTCGGCGGTGATCAGGGCTTTGGTGAGCGAGATGGTCATCCGGATGCCGCGCAGGTTGATCACCGTGTTGATCGCCACGAAAATGATCACCCATGCCCACACCGGGATCTGCGGCACGGTGGCGTTCATGGCGATCGACGCCACCAGGTACAGCAGGCCGGGCACGAGGACGTAGTCGAGCAGGATGGCCCATCCGGTCATGAATCCGACCGGGGCGGCGATGCCACGGCCCGCGTAGTTGTAGACGGAGCCCTTTTCATTTTGATGACGCTGGTCATGTTGGGGCCGCGCGAAGCGGTGGCGGATGACGAGGCTCTCGGTAAGACAGTGGTCGACCAGGATCCGATGCCTCGACCGGGAGCCTCGTCGCTGTCTTACCGTGCTTCCCGTGCTTCCCGTGCTTCCCGTGCTTCCCGTGCTTCCCGTGCCGCGATTCCGCGGCCACCCGGACTCCGCCCGGCCACCCGCGTGCCGCCCATCATGGCGTCTGCTGGTCGCGGCGGGTCTGCTTCTTCTCGCGGATGACCGCGTGGGCGTCGGCGACCGGGCCTAGGTGAGCGAGCTTGTCGGGATTGACGATCGAGCGGATGGTCTGGATGCGACCGTCCAGGATGTCGAGCGTCCAGACGTTGAAGATGTGACCGTCGCGGTCGCGGATGATGACGCCCGGCTGGCCGTTCACCTCGTGCGCCTCCAGCACCGCGCCGATCTGGGCGAACGGCGGGATGGCGACGGACAGTACCCGGGCGACCTTCGCGACGCCGAAGAGAGGGATCGTACTCCCGATCTTGCCGGCGCCGTCGTTGACCAGCTGGACGTCGGCGGCCAGCAGTTCCTGCAGCCCTGTGACGTCTCCTTCCCTCATCGCACGGAAGAACCGCCCGGCGAGCCGGTCGCGGGCCCGGCGATCCGCCTCGAAGCGGGGGCGGCCCGCGTCCATGTGACGGCGCGCCTGCACCGCGAGCTGGCGGCAGGCCGCCTCCGACCGCTCCACCGCGGCGGCGATGTCCCGGTAGCTGAAGGCGAACACCTCGCGGAGCACGAAGACCGCACGTTCGAGCGGGCTGAGTCGCTCCAGCAGGATCAGCGCCGCCATCGACAACGAGTCGGACAGCTCCGCCGACCGCTCCGGGTCCTGGTAGGGGTCGGTCAGCAGCGGTTCGGGGAACCATGGCCCGACGTAAGCCTCACGCCGGACGCGGGCCGAGCGCAGCACGTCGATCGAGATCCGCGTCACCGTGGCCGACAGGAAGGCCTTGGGCGACTCGGGCCGGGTCGGGGAGCCGTCGTAGCGCAGCCAGGCCTCCTGGACGGCGTCCTCGGCCTCGCTCACGCTGCCCAAGATGCGGTAGGCGATCGCGAAAAGCAGCGGCCTCAGTTCCTGGAAGTCCTCGACGCGAGTCACGCCGACCATTGATATCAGCACTCCGGACAAAGGTGACATGGTGTCGCAGGTCACACTCGGGCGATCTCACATCTCTGCCGGGCTATCTCGTCCAGGGGGTTGTAACGGCTGAAAGCGGCAACAAGGAGCACACCATGCAGAAGGTTTGGTTCGTCACCGGCTCGTCCCGCGGCCTGGGCCGCAACTTCGTGGAGGCCGCCCTGGCGCGCGGCGACAAAGTCGCCGCCACTGCCCGGAACACCGCGAGCCTGCGGGCGCTGGCCGACACCTATGGGGACGCGGTGCTTCCACTGGAGATGGACGTGACCGACAGGGCCACCGTCTTCGAGACCGTGAAGCGCGCCAAGGAGCACTTCGGCCGGCTCGACGTCATCGTGAACAACGCCGGCTACGCCCAGATCGGCGCGGTCGAAGAACTCACAGAACAGGAACTGCGCGACCAGCTCGAGACCAATCTGTTCGGCGCGGTGTGGGTGGTCCAGGCCGCGCTGCCGTACCTGCGCGAGCAGCGTTCGGGGCACATCATCCAGCTTTCCTCGGCCGCCGGGGTCATCGCGATGCCGCTCGGGGGCGCGTACCACGCCTCCAAGTGGGCCCTGGAGGGCCTGAACGAGGCGCTCGCCGGCGAGGTCGCCGAGTTCGGCGTCAAGGTGACCATCATCGAGCCCGGCGGCTTCGCCACCCGGGACGGCAACAACCCCGACCCGCTCGCCAACGGTTACATGGCCAAGCCCGACCCGGCCTACGACGGTCTCCGTCAGTACCTCGGGGCGATGACGGGGAAAATGCCCGCAGGCGACCCCGCCGCCGCGGCGCAGGCACTGTTGAAGCTCGTGGACTCCGCCAACCCGCCGGTGCGGGTGCTGTTCGGCAAGGGCTTCCACCCATTGATCGAGCGGGCCTACGCCGACCGGCTCAAGACCTGGGCCGACTGGCAGGACCTCTCAATCGAGGCACACGGCAGCCTCGAAGCCCGCTGACCCAGGTGAAAGGCCGCGCAACCGGCGAGCGGCGCCCAGGTCGCCCAGGCCACCTGGGCGTCCGGGCGATCCACTCGGCCGGTGAGCCGGATTGTCCCGACGGGGTTGGGGCCTGTCCTGCAGCTCATCGAGCCCCTTTTATCGTGATCATGCACGTCACGGGCTATGGGGTGAGGGCCAGATGCGGGGTGAGATGAGGCTCCCGGTAAGACAGCAGTCGACGTGGCTTTGCCGAGATGGGCGGGTCATTACCCTGATCGGGGATGAGTCTGGTGGAGGCGTTCCGGGGTCGCCGAAGCGCCTACCCTTGTTGGTTGAGATGACTGTCACCGAAGCAGGCGCCCGCACGTACGAAGTACGGACCTATGGGTGCCAGATGAACGTGCACGACTCCGAGCGCCTGTCCGGGCTGCTGGAGGACGCCGGATACGTCCGCGCCCCCGAGGGGGAGACGGCGGACGTCGTCGTGTTCAACACGTGCGCCGTGCGGGAGAACGCGGACAACCGGCTCTACGGCAACCTCGGGCACCTACGGCCGATCAAGATGGCCAAAGACGGCATGCAGATCGCCGTCGGCGGCTGCCTCGCGCAGAAGGACCAGGGCGAGATCGTCCGCAAGGCGCCCTGGGTGGACGTGGTCTTCGGCACGCACAACATCGGCTCGCTGCCGGTGCTGCTCGAACGCGCCCGCATCGCGCAGGAGGCCCAGGTCGAGATCAAGGACTCGCTGGAGACCTTCCCCTCGACGCTGCCGACCAGGCGCGAGTCCGCCTACGCCGCCTGGGTGGCCATCTCCGTCGGCTGCAACAACACCTGCACCTTCTGCATCGTGCCGTCGCTGCGCGGCAAGGAGAAGGACCGCCGGCCCGGCGACATCCTGAACGAGGTCCGCACGCTGGTCGACCAGGGCGTCCTTGAGATCACGCTCCTCGGCCAGAACGTCAACACGTACGGCGTCGAGTTCGGCGACCGGCTCGCGTTCGGCAAGCTGCTGCGCGCCTGCGGGGACGTCGAGGGGCTGGAGCGGGTCCGCTTCACCTCGCCCCACCCGGCCGCGTTCACCGACGACGTCATCCACGCCATGGCCGAGACGCCCAACGTCATGCACCAGCTGCACATGCCGCTGCAGTCGGGTTCCGACCGCGTGCTGAAGGCCATGCGCCGGTCCTACCGCGCGGAGCGCTACCTCGGCATCATCGACCGGGTCCGTGCCGCGATGCCGGACGCCGCGATCTCGACCGACATCATCGTGGGCTTCCCCGGCGAGACCGAGGAGGACTTCCAGCAGACCCTCGACGTCGTACGGGCGTCCCGTTTCGCCAACGCCTTCACCTTCCAGTACTCCATCCGTCCGGGCACCCCGGCGGCCACCATGGAGGACCAGGTGCCCAAGGCCGTCGTCCAGGAGCGTTACGAGCGCCTGGTGGCCCTCCAGGAGGAGATCTCCTGGGAGGAGAACAAGAAGCAGGTCGGCCGCACCCTGGAGGTGTTGATCGCCGAGGGTGAGGGCCGCAAGGACGACGCCACCCGCCGCCTGTCCGGTCGTGCCGCCGACAACCGCCTCGTGCACCTCGCCGCCGTGGACGCCCGGCCGGGCGACATGGTGACCGCCGAGGTCACCTACGCCGCCCCTCACCACCTCGTCGCCGACACGGTCGTCTCCGTACGGCGTACGCGTGCCGGGGACGCGTGGGAGGCCCGACAGGCCGCACCTGACACGGGCCGTGGGGTCAATCTGGGTATGCCGACCATCGGCCGCCCTCCGGCGGCTCCCGAGCCCTCCTCGGCCTGCTCCGCCCGACCATAGCGGCGGCTCGGCCCCGGCAGCGGCCGTGGCGCCCCGGCTGGGGCGACGCGGATCACAGCCGGTCGGGGGCCGGTGCTTGGGGTTGGTGCGTGGGCACACAGGGCGGCACGTCATGCTGTGGTGGGACCCAGCGAAGCCCCATACGGTGGCGTGTGGTGCCGTGGTGCGGAGTGCCATGGCGCTCGGCATCGTGGTCGTGGGACGGCTGTCGTGGGGGCGGCCGTCCCACCCGACTCTTCAGAGAAGCGACAGTGTTCCACGGCTCGGCTCCGGGCCGCATCACCGTAGGACGCCTCCGGTCCGTCAGGCATGACCGGGAGGTCGGCTTCAGCGGCGCGGGGCCGTGAAGCTGTCGAGGAGTTGGTAGCAGTAGTCCCGGCGTACGTCGTGGAAGGTCGCGCAGGGGTCGGGGAAGGGACGAGACCGAGGCCCGTCGCGGTGCGACGGTTTGGCGGGTGTCCGTCGGGCGACTCCCGTCCTGCCGGTGACGGTGGCCTTCTCGATGATCGCGGTCCTTTCTGGGGCCGCTGCCGTCCTCGCTGCGGTTCCCGGTGTCGCGGACAGCGCGGGGGCCGGCTTTCCCGGGACCGCCGCCTTCGTCCGCGCGTCGGCGCCCGCGTCCCTGGTCGGCCTCGGGGGCGGGATGGGAACCGGTGAAGGGCGCGTCGCAGGGCCCGACGCCGGGGGAAGCCGGAGCTGCGTCGCGGGAACCGGAATCGACCTCGGTGTCATCAGGAGGCCCAGAGACGTCCCCGGTGTCTCCAGCCACCCCGGATCGCGTCGCCCCGCCGGCGCTGGTGTGCCGGGTGCGGGCCGTGTCCCCGATCCCGCCCGCTCTCCGCCGGAGTCGTTGACGCCCGCCCCGTTCGCGGTCGAGCCGTCCGCCTCAGAGCCGTTCATGCCTGACCCGTTCACGCCAGAGCTGTTCACGCCAGAACCGCCCGTTCCCGAGCCGCCTGCCGCGCTCGCATCGCCGCCCGGCGCGCCCATGCCCGTGGGACCAGCGCTGCCGCCCGCAGCGCCCCCGCCGGTCGTGCCGCCACCCGGTTGCACGCCGCCCGTGCCGGGACCAAGGGGATCGCGAATGTGATCAAGGGGACGCGAGTCGCGCGCCTGACCCAGCACGCCGAGGCGTGGCCCGCCGTCCGAGCCGTGGCCGTTGTCGCCGTCGGCATCACGGGTGGTGCCAAGGAAGACGCCGAGCCCCGCCACGGCGACGACGCCGGTGGCCCCGGTCAGGGCGAGCGCCGTACGCCATCGAGGCCGGCGCGACGGCGAAAGACCCGAAAGATCGGGCAATTCTGGCATAGCGTGGCTCTTTCGTGATCAGTTCGCGCCGGTTCTGTCGCGCGAGGCGGGACCAGTGTGGTCCACCGTTCGCGCGGGCGGCGGGGATTCTCCAATCTCGGTTGGTGGGCGACGACCGACGGGTGTCAGGCATCGGTCCCGGCCTCGGCGGTGTCCCGGGCTCAGTCGTGTCCTGCTCCCAACCGGCCTCGGCCGTTCGGGCTCGACGGCAAGCCGCGTCGAGCCCTGCCTCGCCTTCTGTTCGTGCGGTGTTGAGCAAGCGATGCGGCCAAGATGGGCGATTTAAGATCATTACATGCGGAGTGATGTTATTTGAGTGGTTAATGTGCGAAAGGCGCCTTGTGGTGGCTAGGCTGGCCGGACCCTTCGGAAGCCTGGAGGTTTCCCCGACCAGCCGCAGGGAGTCACACCTTGGATAGGCACGATCGACCGTCGGCGCACCCCGACGGGGAGCCGACCCGGCCCGTTCCCACGACCCCGCCAGCCGCGAACCCCCCTTCCGCGAGCCGGCCTTCCGCGAGCTCGCCGAGATCCCGGCGCAAGACCGGGCCTGACCGGCGTGTCATCGCGGTCGCCGCGCTCGTCGCGGTCCTGGCCGGAGGCGGGATCGTCTACGCGGTCGCGAGCGACTCACGAGGAGCCGGTTCCGTATCGAACGGCGAGTCCGCCGACGGCCGGCCCGCCACAGGTGATGAGGCAGCGTCGAACGGCGAGGGCGCACCGGGCGATGGCTCCGCGTCGGACGACGGTGCCCGGGAATCCGCCGCATCCGGTGACGCCGATGGAGACAGCGGGAACGGCACCTCTCCCGGAGGCAGCGGGTCCAGCGGTAGCGGGTCCGGTTCGGGTACCGGTGGCACGACGGGCAAGAAGACGCCCAACACGAGCGAGACGCAGTCGTCGGCCACGGGCAAGTCGCCGACCAAGCCGTCCTCCGGCGGTGGTGAGGGCGACGAGGACACGGTCGACCGTTCCGGAGACGCGGGCGTCGTCGAGCCAGGAGAGCCGGTCGGCGGTTACTGATGCCGTGCCCCACCGACATCCGGCGGCTGTCGGCACGCACCGACAAATCTCGGAGGAAACCCTGATGTGCGGTCCGGCAGCCATCGCACGCTCGGGCCGCGACATCTCTCCCGCTCCCGATTTCCCCGTCGCCTGAAAGCGGCGGTCCCCTCGGGAGGTTCTGATGGAGGACACAGGGCTCCGGCTTCGCTACCCGGGGAAGGCTCGTGGTCCCCGCCAGGGGGCGTGCCTCGCGGAGCGGAGCGGCTTCGGCGGGGAACGGTGTCCGGAGGCACGACGGATAGCCTGGTGCGGTGCTCGTCGCCGCCGCGGTATGCCCGCATCCGCCACTGATCGTCCCCGAGCTCGCCGGCTCGGCCGCGTCCGAGCTCGATCCGCTTCGTGCGGCGTGCGCGGAGGCCGTCCGTTCGCTCGTGCGATCCGGGCCCGATCTGCTGGTCGTCCTCGGCGGTGCGGCCAGCAGCGCCTCCTTTCCCGGTGACGCCGCCGGGACGTTCCGGCCATGGGGCGTGGACGTTCGGGTGGGCCGGGGCGAGCCCGTCCTTCCCTTGTCGCTCACCGTCGGGCGCTGGGTGCTCGACCACTCGGGGCTGTCCGAGACCGCCGTCCCCGTCGGCTTCGAAGTGGTCGCCTTCGACGCGCCATCCGAGGAGTGCGCGGCGCTCGGCCTGCGGATCTCCCGGGCGGGCGGCCGGGTCGCGGTCCTGGCGATGGGCGACGGATCGGCGCGGCTGACCGAGAAATCCCCGGGATACCTGCATCCCGCGGCGGCGCCGTACGACGAGATGCTGGCGGACGCGATCGGGAACGCCCGGACGGACCGGCTGGCCGCACTCGACCGGGCGGAGGCCGAGGAACTGTGGGTTGCCGGACGGGCCGTCTTCCAGGTTCTCGCCGCCGCGGCGGGCGATCGTTCCACCTCGCCGGCCGAGCCTCCGCGACCTCGTTCGCCCGAAGCGGCTCTGCCCGACGGCGTACGAGGCGACACGGAAGGCGGAATGCGTGGCGAGCTGCTCTACCAGGACGCGCCCTACGGCGTCGGCTACTTCGTGGCGCGGTGGACCGCTGAGGAGGGCAGCCGGGCGTGATCCGGTGAGGTGATCACGAGGGCGGCCCGGTGTGGCCGAATGGGCCGCTCAGGAGGTCGGTGTGGCCGAACGGGCCGCTCAGGAGGTCGGTGTGGCCGAATGGGCCGCTCAGGAGGTCGGTGTGGCCGAACGGGCCGTGGAGAGGGCGACCCGGCGGATCCCGGAGTCGGCCGCTCGCAGATCCTATGGAACCGGCCTGCCGATCCCATGGAATCCGCTTGCCGAACCCGTGGCACTGCCCAGGCGAAACGGCTGAACCCAACGTCGCGGCGCCGCCCGATCAGGTCTCCCGCTTGGGCACGGGGATCCGCATGAGGTCACGGGCGACGATGATCTCGCCGCTGAACGCCTCGGCCGCCTCGTCGAGGAAGCGCTGCTCGTCGGCCTCCGCGTACCGCTCCGAGAAGTGGGCCAGGACGAGACGGCGCACGCCGCACTCGGCCGCCACCTTGCCTGCCTGGGCCGCCGTGAGATGGCCGTACTCGGTGGCCAGAGCCGACTCGGCGGACAGGAACGTGGACTCGATCACGAGCATGTCGACCCCTTCGGCCAGGGCGAACACCTCGTCGCAGAGCCGGGTGTCCATCACGAACGCCGCGCTCTGTCCCGGGCGCGGGAGGCTGCAGTCGGCGAGATGGACGGTCGAGCCGTCGGGCGCGGTCACCGTGCCCTGCCGCTGCAGCTCCCCGATCAGGGAGCCGCTCACTCCGCGCCTGGAGAGTTCGCTCGGCAACATGCGCCGCCCGGCGGGTTCGTCCACGCGGTAGCCGTAGGACGCGACGGGGTGGGAGAGCGGCCGGGCGGTGAGCGTGACCGGACCCGCGGGCAGGTGCATGATCTCGCCGGACACCGGCCGGGCCTTGATGACCGAGGTGTCGGCGAAGGACGAGGCGTGGCGCAGCCGCTGCCAGTACGTCTCCCCGCTCGCGGGGTAGGCGGCGTGGACGGTGTGGCCGACCCGGTCCCTGGCGATCCGCTGGACGACACCGGGAACGCCGAGGCAGTGATCGCCGTGGAAGTGCGTGACGCAGATCCAGGTGATGTCGTGCGCGCCCACTCCCGCGTGCAGCATCTGTCGTTGGGTTCCCTCGCCGGGATCGAACAGGAATCCCTCGCCGTCCCAGCGCAGCAGGTAACCGTTGTGGTTGCGGTGCCGTGTCGGTACGGCGCTGGCGGTCCCCAGGACGATGAGTTCGCGATGCACGCCTCAACCTAACGCCTCGCCCTGGCGCCTCGACATTCGCGGCCGTCGCGAGCCTCCCGGGCACGACGGTGGTCCCGGAGCGGGACGGACCCGGAAGAATGGACGCATGGATACAGTCGCCTTCGCCAGCGTTCCGACGAAGCTCGGTGACGTGCTCGCGGCCGTGACGGAGGACGGCGTCGCCGCCATGTCCTTCCAGGACAGCCCCGCCGCGCGGGCGCGCATCACCGAGCGGCTGAAGATGGCCGTCGCCGACGACCCTTCCCGTACGGCGTCCGCACGCGGGGAGCTCGCGGCCTACTTCGCCGGTGAGTTGCGGGAGTTCGGCGTCGCGGTCGACTGGCGGCTGATGTCCACGTTGCAGCGGCAGGTGCTGGGCACGCTCTACACCACCGTGCCGTACGGGCGAGTGGTGACCTATGGCGAACTGGCCGCCAGGAGCGGCACCGGTGTGCCCGCCCGGGGCATCGGATCGATCATGGGCAGCAATCCGATACCGATCATCGTGCCCTGTCACCGGGTCGTCGCGGGCAACGGCCTCGGCGGGTTCAGCGGCGGCGAGGGCGTGGAGTCCAAGCGCTGGCTGCTGACCCTCGAGGGTCACCTGCCGCCCACGCTCGACTGGGATCTGTGAGCGGGTGCCGCTCCGGGGCATCCGGAGCGGCACCTTTCACCGTGGCCTCACCTTGGCCGCCGGGGCATCGGCCCCGGCGAGGGTCAGCGGGGCTCAGGCCCGCCGGTTCCGCCGGGACTCTCCGGCCTCCTGCCGGTGTCCTCGCCGAGCCTGCCCTCGGTGCCTTCGAAAGTGTCGCGCCCTCGGCCTGTCACGTCGCCCATGGTCTCCTGGCTCCTCGCGTGACGCTGCTTCGGGATGTTCTGCAGCTTCTCTGCCGTGCTGCTGATCATTTCCTTGACCTTGTCGATGATCGACATCGTGACTTCACCCCGATTCGATGCGACCAGGCATCGTACGGCTCCCCCTTACCCAGGAGTTGAGAGACTTACCGTTGTGGGGCGACTACCTGTTATCGCCGTCGTGGGTGCCACGGCGGCCGGGAAATCCGATCTGGCCGTCGATCTGGCACTGCGGCTGGGCGGCGAAGTGATCAACACCGACTCGATGCAGCTTTACCAAGGAATGGACGTCGGGACGGCGAAGCTGACCGTTTCCGAACGCAGGGGCGTGCCCCACCACCTGCTGGACATCTGGCCGGTGACCCGTACGGCCAGCGTCGCGGAATACCAGGGGCTGGTCCGACCGCTGATCGACCGGCTCAGGTCTGAGGGCCGGGTTCCGATCCTCGCCGGAGGTTCCGGGCTCTACGTCCGGGCGGCCCTGGACGACCTGGAGTTCCCGGGGACCGATCCGGCGATCCGTGACCGGCTGGAGAAGGAACTGGCCGAGACGGGCCCCGCGCCCCTCTACGAGAGGCTCAGCAGGGAGGATCCGGTGGCCGCGGCCCAGATCCTGGCGAGCAACGGCCGCCGGATCGTCCGGGCCCTTGAGGTGATCGAGCTGTCCGGGCGGCCCTTCTCGGCCACCATGCCGTCGTACGACTCCGTCTACGACAGCGTGCAGATCGGGGTGGAGGTCCCGAGGCCGGTGCTCGACGAGCGGATCGCCCTCCGGGTCGACCGCATGTGGAACGCCGGTCTCGTCGACGAGGTGCGGCGGCTCGCGGACCTCGGCCTGGCCGAGGGCCGTACGGCGAGTCGCGCGCTCGGCTACGCCCAGGTCCTGCGCTTCCTCGGCGGGGAGTGGACGGAGGAGCAGGCCAAGGACGAGACGATCCGGGCCACCCGCCGGTTCGCCCGCCGCCAGGAGTCGTGGTTCCGCCGCGATCCGCGGGTCGTGTGGCTGCCCTTCGACGCCCCCGACCTGACCGATCGTGCGCTCGCCCTGATCACGCCGTAGCCGCCTCGGCGTCGGGAGGGGACGGTGCCGGGGCGGCCACGGCCGATGAGCGACCGCCCGAGCGGCCGTCCCGAGCGGCCGTCCCGAGTGGCCGGACCCATGCCCGGCGAGCCTGCCGGCGGCGGTTCCGGAAGGCCGTTGCGACTAAAATTCGCTGCTATGCGGTTCGTCAAGGGGCAGGGCACCGAGAACGACTTCGTCATCCTTCCGGATCCGGACGGGGCGCTCGATCTCGGGTCGGCGGCCGTCGCCGCGCTGTGCGACCGCCGCGCGGGGATCGGCGGCGACGGCGTGCTGCGCGTCGTCCGTACGAAGCTGTGCCCCGAGGCGGCCGACCAGGCGTCCATGGCCGAGTGGTTCATGGACTACCGCAACGCCGACGGCAGCGTGGCCGAGATGTGCGGCAACGGCGTGCGGGTCTTCGCCCGCTACCTCGTCGCGTCCGGGCTCGCCGCGCCGGGTGAGTTCGGCGTCGCCACCCGTGGCGGGGTCAAGCGGGTACGGCTGGCGTCCGAGGGGGACGTCACCGTGGACATGGGCAGGCCCCGTGTGCTGGGCGAGAGCCGGACCACGGTGAACGGCCGCGAGTACCACGGCCTGAACGTGAACATGGGCAACCCCCACCTGGCCTGCCTGATCGACGACCCCGTGGCGGGGCTCGACCTGACCGCGCAGCCCGGGTTCGACCGCGAGGTCTATCCCGACGGCGTCAACATCGAGTTGATCAATCCGGTGGCCGATCACGCCGTCTCGATGCGGGTCCACGAACGCGGGTCGGGGGAGACCCGTTCCTGCGGCACCGGGGCGGTCGCGACCGCGGTGGCCGCGGCCCACGCCGCCGGGCGGAGCACCGGTACCTGGGCCGTCCACGTGCTCGGCGGCACCGTGACCGTCACGCTCGACGAGGAGACCAGCTATCTCGCCGGCCCGGCCGTCCTGGTCGCGTCGGGAGACTGGCCCGCCGTTCTGGACGGCTGATCGTGACGGGTTTCGCCAACGCCGGTTAGGACATGGCTCGCGGCGTTTGGGGCATGCTCGGTGAGCTGGCAGACTGGCTGCCCATGGACGTGGACATCTGGGCCTGGGTCGGCGGCACCCAGAGGGAACTGCACGAAGCCGGCAACGCCGGTCTGGCCGTGGCGCTGGGTGACGTCCCCGCGCAGGCCCTCGAAGGGCGGTACGGGCAGCTCGACGTCGTCGCCCCGGCCATCGCCCAGCAGGCGGAGGTGCTCGGCAAGCCGTGGCTCGAGCTCTTCGCCCGCTACTGGCACATGATCGGCCGGGTGGGCGACCGGGCGAACGGCGCGGTCGCGCTGGACGACGCTCGGCAGCTTGTCGAGTTCTCCCAGCGAGACGACGTGCGGGACTGCCCGGCCGCGTCCGCCGCGGTCGAGGCACTGGCGATCGCCCAGGCGAACACGGACGGCCCCGGATACGCCGACGAGCGGCTGGCCGCCCTCGGCGCCGCGCTCGGTGACGTCGAGCCGGACTCCTTCGCTTTTCCGGGGCTCACCACCCAGTACGTCGCCGCGTTGCTGGACGCGGGCAAGGCCGCCGAGGCGGTCGCGTACGCCGAGGCCGCGGTCGACCGGCTGCGCGCGGCGGGCCGGGAGGCGAGCTGGGAGCTGGGCGCGGTCTCCGCGCGGGCGCTGCTCGCCGACGGGCGCGCTGACGCCGCCCTGACCGCGCTGGACGCGGCGGCGGACTTCAAGCCGGACGACCCGGTGGCCAAGGCGCGCCGGGAGGCGCTGCTGCGCACTGTCGTGCTGGTCGGCCTCGAGCGCATGGACGAGGCCGTCGAGGCGCTTCCCGATCTCGACGTGGTCGGTGAGCACCCGCGTGAGTGGGTGGAGTGGGCGCAGACGGTCGCGAAGCTGGCCGGCAGCGGTTCGATCTCCAACAGCTGGCAGCTCGGACGGGTGCTGCGGCAGTGGCTCGCGTACTTCGAGACGATGGGCGGGCACCGTGCCCGGGTCGAGCTCGCGCTGGCGGCCGGCGACCTGGCCGTCGCCCGCCAGGGACAGTGGCAGGCCCGGCTGCTCGCCGACCTGGCCGAGGCGGCGCTGGCCGACCTCAGGAACACCGACGGCCTCCCGGAGCGCATCGCCGCGCTGCGCGCCGCCGCGGACGCCGCTCCCGTCCTGCCCCCGCCCGGACCGCAGGACGAGCTGGTCGCCTACTTCGACGCCGCCGACGGCCGTACGGCCGACCCGGAGCGGTGGGTGGGCTGGCTCTGGCCGGTGTCCGGCACGGAGCTGGAGGCCACCCGCCGCCACGCCACCACGCTCGGCTTCCTGGGATACGCCGGGACGGGCGCCGACATCTACTGGAAGCTGATCGTCGAGGACGGTGACCCCGCCACCGCGGGTGACGAGGACATCGCCTACCTCACCGGCCTCCTCATCGAGGCGAACCAGGACGAGCGCGTCGAGCGGTTCGCCGCACTCCTGCCCGAGCGGCACTCCCACCTCGCCCTCGCCCGGCTGCACCGTGCCCGCGAGCGCTGGGAGGAGACCGCGGCCGAGGCCGAGAAGGCCGTCGCCGCGGGGTCCACGCTGGAGGGGCGCCGGCTCTGGTCGGGCGCCGTGCAGCAGCTCGGCGACAACGCCAAGGGCGCCGAGATCATGCGGCCGCTCCTCGACACCGGCGACGCCGAGGAAGAGGACATCTGGCGCATCATCGTCCTGGCCACCGCCGCCGAGGACTGGGTCACGGTCCGCGCCGCCGCCGCCAAGCTCGGCATGCCGATCCAGTCCGAGGAAGGGCCGATCGAGGAGGAGTGGCACCTGATCCGCGCCATCCTCCCCTCGCCCGACGGCAGCCAGCGGGAGGTGCTCGCCGTACGGACCGGTCCGGCCACGGCGCGCCTGGCGATCCCGCAGCCGCGCGGCATGGAGTACAACGCGGGGGACGTGGTCGTGATCGACCCGCGTCCGCTGGAGCCGGTTCCGGAGGACCCGCAGGAGCGCGAGAGCTTCGTCATCCCCTTCGCGGGTGTGTCGATGCTGCGTCCCGGCGGATACACGAGCTGGTTCTTCGACGGCGCGGCCCCCTCCGAGGAGGAGTGGACCGAGTTCAATGAGCTGCTCGCCGAGCGCGGCTGGCCCATGTGGGTCTACAGCGACGAGAACTACCAGGTGACGCACCCCGGGACCGGCGAGCAGCTGCCCGGCGTGTTCGGCTGGATCGCCGCGCCTCCGACGGTGAGCGCCGCGGAGCTGGACGCCACGCTCGACGACGCGACCGAGCAGTGGGTGCACCCGCTCGCCTGGCTGGACCTGGCCCGCGAGGTCGGCGTCGAGGTCGAGCGGCACGAGCGCATCTCCAAGGAGTACGGCCTCTGACGGCTCGCGGGAGGTCACGGCGGCCGGTGACGGCCTCTCCGTGACCTCGCCGCGGTCCTGAAGCACGCGAGGGGCGTCCCTACCGGTCAGATCGGATCGGTGCGGGCGCCCCTCGCCGTCGCTCCGCCCGTCCGTGAGGCGGTGTGGCGGATGACGAGGGAGGCGTGCACGTCCTCGCCGGTCTCCGCGGCGTACATGTGCGGTACGTCGGACACCCAGCTCGCGTGGCCTCCGGCCGGGATCACGATGGGACGGTCGAGCGGGCCGACCCGGGCGGTGCCGGTGAAGACGGTGAGGAACTCCACGGCGCCGAGAGGGTGGGCGGGGGAGACCTGCACCCGACCCGGCCTGATCCGCAGCCGGTAGAGCTCGGTCGTGACGAGCCCGTCCACGAAGGTCTCCAGGAGCGCGGCGGAGACGGCGGACCCGTGGATGATCTCGGGTGGTTCTGGCCGCTCCGGCCGCTCCGGCCTTACGTCGGGATCGGACGGCACAGCATGGTCGGGCGGCACGCCGGACTCGGTGAGCATGTCGGTGAGCACGGCCGCGAGCGGGACGTCGAGCTGGGCGGTGATCGCGTACAGGGTCTCGACGGTCGGATTGCGGATCCCGGCCTCCAGCCCGGACAGCGTGGCCTTGCCGACGCCTGCCCGCAGGGCCAGCTCCGAGAGCGACAGCCCGCGTTGCGCGCGCAGCCGCCGGATGCGCTGCCCGACCTCGGCCGCGAACGCCGCGGAGTGCTCCCTCATGCGACCAGTATCGTGCCGGACTGTTCCGTTTGTGGAACGACGGGCCCTAGACTGCTGTTCCATATACGGAACGAACGGAGTTCGTGATGGGACGCGTGCTGCAGCCGATCCTGGCCGGAGTGGTCCTCGCGATCGTGGGCTTCGCCAGCTCGTTCGCCGTGGTGCTGGCCGGGCTGCGGGCCGTCGGCGCCGATCAGGCGCAGGCCACGTCCGGGCTGCTGGTGCTGTGCCTCGCGATGGGCGCGCTCGGGATCGGGCTGGGTCTGCGCTACCGGATGCCGATGAGCGTCGCCTGGTCCACGCCGGGAGCCGCGCTGCTGGTGTCGGTCGGGTCGGAGGGCGCCGGCGACCGGGCCGACTACCGTGCGGCCCTGGGCGCGTTCGCCGTCACCGGCCTGCTGTTCGTCCTTGCCGGGCTGTCCGACCGGTTCAGCCGCCTGCTGCACGCCATCCCCGCCCCGCTGGCCGGTGCCATGCTCGCCGGGGTGCTGCTGCCGCTGTGCCTGGCCCCCGTCCAGGCGGTCGTACGGTTTCCCGGGTCCGCGATGCCGATCGTCGTCGCCTGGGCGGTGCTGTTCCGCTTCGCCAGGAGATGGGCCGTGCCGGGGGCGCTGCTCGTCACGATCGCCGTCATCCTGCTCACCCAGCCGAGAGCGGAGCACGGCGCGGGCTTGTGGCCGGCGGTGACCGTCGAGACGCCCTCCTTCTCGGCCGGCGCCCTGATCGGCATCGCGATCCCGCTGTTCATCGTCACGATGGCCTCGCAGAACGTGGCCGGGATGAGCATGCTGGCGACCTACGGATACCACCCGAGGCTCCGGCCCATCCTGACGACGACGGGGCTCGCCACGATGGCCGTGGCCCCCTTCGGCGGGCACGCGGTCAACCTCGCGGCGATCACCACGGCGCTGGCCGCCGGCCCCGACGCCCACCCCGACAGGGACCGGCGCTGGATCGCGTCGGTCACGGGCGGCGTCGTCTACATCGTGCTCGGCCTGTCCATCGGGCTGACCGTGTCGTTGATCGCGTCGTCCCCGCCGCTGCTCATCGAGACCGTCGCGGGGCTGGCGCTGCTGGCCACGCTCGGCTCGGCGGTCCAGGCCGCCGTCGCGGACGAGCGGCAGCGTGACGCGGCGGTGGTCACGTTCGTGGTGACCGCCTCCGGGGTCGCCCCGTTCGGCATCGGGGCCGCGTTCTGGGGGCTCGTGGCCGGGTTGGCGTTCCGCGCGCTGTCCGGCGGCCTGCGAGGCCGCTCCAAGGCGGCGGTCTCCGCGACGTCCACGCCGCCCGCGACTTCTACGCCACCTGCGACTTCCACGCCACCCACGCCACCTGCGACTTCCACACCGCCCGCGACGCCCACGCCCTCCGCGACTTCCATGCCACCCACACCCTCCGTGACAGGTGCGCCCTCCGTGACCCCTGTGGCGCCGCCGTCCCCGGTGGCTGGCACCGGCGGCGCCCACGGCTCCTGAACGCCGGTGGGATCCGTGCCGTCCGCCAGGCGGTGAGACGCCCCCCGCCCGCGAAGGCCGTGGAGCGCGGCGTGACCGCCGATAAGGCCACGGCTGCGGACCGCTGAGGTCGAGGAGCGCGTGGCCGCCGTCGGGACGTGGGAACCCTGTCACCACTCGTGACGCTGTGCCCCTTATGCCGGATTCGGGCGGCTTGACTCCAGAACCTGACATTTGCCGATAATTACTATTTCTTGGGGCTTTGCTATACCTAGGTATGTAATTTCTTTACCTAGGGGTGGCGATGCGTGCACGTGGATCCAGGGCGATCCTCGGTTTCTCTGTGGCGGTAGCCGTACTGGCGGGATGCGGGCCGCTGGACGCGCAGGACATCGGAGTCGATCACCTCGCCAAGAGCGCGTCGCCGAAGGCGACGTCGAAGTCCGGCGGAGGCGGGCGCGGGGCCAGCCCGCTGGAGAACCCCGACGGGACCAGGCCGGGGCTCGCGCCGATCACGGCGGCCAAGGAGAAGGCGAAGGCCCGCGAGCTCATCGAGAAGGTCCCCACCAAGAAGCGCGGGACGAAGACCGGCTACGACCGGGACAAGTTCGGGTACGCCTGGGCCGACAGCGTGGACGACGTCCCCTTCGGGCGCAACGGCTGCGACACCCGCAACGACCTGCTCCGGCGGGACGGCCAGAAGCTGAAATACCGCGATGGATCGACCTGCATCCTCATCTCCATGACCCTGGACGACCCGTACACCGGCAAGACCATCGAGTGGCGCAAGGAGAAGGCCGCCGAGATCCAGATCGACCACGTCATGCCGCTCTCCTACGACTGGCAGATGGGCGCGTCCCGGTGGAGCGACGCCAAGCGGAAGCAGATCGCCAACGATCCGCTCAACCTGCTGCCCGTGGACGGGCCGATGAACTCCTCCAAGAGCGATTCGGGCCCCGCCGACTGGCTTCCGCCCATCGACGAGATCCGCTGCTCGTACGCCGTCCGGTTCGCCCAGGTCGCGCTGAAGTACGAACTGCCGGTGACCGAGGAGGACAAGTCGACCATGTTGGAGCAGTGCGCCTGACCTTCCGCCAGGCGTGGTCCGGTGGCCATGTCGGTGCGCCCGGCCTCTTCGCGAACCGGTTCGGCTGGTCATGCCGGTGCGCGTGACCCCTTCGCGAACCGGGGTCAGGTCGTCACGCCGGTGCGCCTGTCCCAGGACACGACGAGGACCCGCCCTTATGGCCTGGGAGAGCGGGTCCTCGTGAACCGGCGGCGGAGGCGGAAGATCAGCCGCAGCCGACGTGCGGGTCGTCGACCCGGGGCGCCTTGTCGTCGACGGAGATCGTCAGCTGGGCCGTTGAGGCGACCAGGCTGCCGAGCGGAGCCTTGGCCTCCTTCTCGTCCACCACGATGCCCCGCTCACCCAGGAGTTCGTAGGTCTCCGGGTTGAAGATGATGTCCTCACGGATGCCGAGCGACTCACGCCCCACGCCGATGCCCTTGCGTCCCGCCGCGTCCTCGGCGTCCTCGGTCACGGTGACGCCGGGGATCGTCGCCGCGGCCTTGAACAGCGCGGCGCGCTGCGCGGCGGGCAGGTAGGTCTCCCGGAGCAGGTCGCCGACGGCGGTCCACGCCCCGGCGTCCGGCGAATTGTCCCCGTTATCCCTGGCGTAGAGGTGGGCGCGCATCCCTTCGGCGTCGCCCGGCAGTTTCTTCAGCGAGGTGTACGCGGTTTCCGACACGTTCCCGCAGACCGGCAGCCTGTTCCATTCGGTGCCCTGCTCGTCGTAGGCCTCCTTCGGGATCGGCCAGCCAGGGTATGCCCGGGGCTCCAGGTATTCGATCTTCAGGGCGCCGTCCCTCGTGCCGTCGGCCGAAAGCCAGATCGTCCGCTTGGAGCGGTAGAGGTAGCGGCTCTCCTCGATCGACTCACCGGTCTTGACGTTCGCGCCCATCCGGAACGCGCCGTACATCGTCTGCGATGTGACCCTGATGAACTGGTCGTCACCCGGCCGCAGGTCGGTCACGGCTCGGGCGGCCCGGCCCAGCACCTCCTCCGCCGACATCTTCGCGATCCTCGGCAGCGTGATCGCGGCCCGCTCGCCGGTGCCCGCGCTCGCCGTGCCCACGGCGACCGTCGGCCCGTCGTCGGCGCCCGCACCGGGGAAGAGCGTGGCGACCGCGACGACGCTCGCCGCCGCGACCGCGAGGGCCCCCACGAGCGCGATGCCGTACGGCCTGCGCCTGGGTGGGGCGGAGGCGGTCAGGGTACGCCGGGCCGCCAGCTTGGCCTCCTCGGAGTACGGAGTCACCTCCGGCCGGGCCTGCTTGATCATGTCGATTTCGTCGTTCACGCGGCGGGCTCCTCGGAGAGGTGGAGATGGCGGCGGAGCTTCGCCCTGATCCGGTGCAACCGGGAGCGGACCGTGCCGATGGGGATCTTGAGGGCTTCGGCCGTCTCCTCGTACGTGAGATCGGCCCAGGCGACGAGCAGGAGCAGATCCCGCTCGGCCGCGGACAGTCGCGCCAGGGCGGCGGCGAGCGCGGGGCGCATGGCGGCGGCGCTCGCGCGCTCGGCGCTGCGCTCCTCCTCGTGGAGTTCCGTGCCGGACGCCTCCGCGCCGCCCGCGGCCCTGGCGAGAGACTTGAGCCTGCGCACCTCGGACCTGCGATGGCCGGAGATCAGCTTGCCCGCGATGCCGTACAGCCACGGCCGGGCGTCCGGCCGGGTCAGGTCGTATCTGTGCCGCTTGCGGAAGGCGATGAGGAACGTCTCCGCCGTCACGTCGTCGGCCTGGCCGAGCTCGGGGCCGAGACGGCGCGCGACGTAGGCGTGGATCTCGTCGGAATGCCGGTCGAATACCCCGGCGAACTCCTCCGGCCGGTCCAGCGACGCGCGGATCAGCCCGGCGTCGCTGGGCCCGCTCGGCTCCGCCTCGGAGGTGGTGAACAGGCCCCAGGGATGTGGAGCCGCTGAACTCACCACCCGTCGTGTCCGTCCACGGAGGATCTCAGGGGCTTCGGGGAACTCGGGGCCTTCGGGGAACTCGGGGCCTTCGGGGAACCCGAGGGGCGCGAGAGGGTCGGGGGAGGGCCCCCAGCTTCGGTCGGCATGAGAAGGATCGATCCTTCCATAGGGCTAAGTGGGCGCCCGCGCGCCCCTCACCCCTACCTCCGCCGGACGCCCGGATCGAGTTCCACGTCTGTTCTCCCTTTTTTGGGGCGGACGCCGACTGGGCTCGGCCACCCCCGCTTTCAACGCCGCGTGTCCCGGTCACCCGGCGCCTTCAGCGCGCGCCGCGCGTGCCCCGGCCGTCTCCCGCGGCCGATCCGCTCATCTGATCAGGAACCCGTTGTGGTCCCTGGCGATCCCGCCGGCCCGCTCGGCGATCGCCAAGGCCGCCCGGCGGGCCGTCCCGACGAGATCGGGACCCTTGACGCCGTCGTCCACGCAGATCTCGTACGTCACCTCGCCGTCGTCCGCCTCCACCAGGATCTCGATCGGGCTTCGCTCGCTGGTCAGCATGGTGATCAACGGGTTCACCGACGTGGCGGTCAGGCCGGGGAGCTCATCGGCCAGCAGCTCGACCAGCTCGGCGACCGGGACGCGTCGCCCGCCGGTGACGTCAGCCAGATCGGCGGGCGAGTCGGGCGCGTGAGGATGGACCTGGCCGTTCAACCGCTCCGCCAGGCCCGCTGCGACGGCCATGGGCCGGTCGTACTCCCCGCCCTCCTCGTCGTCGATGTTCGCCGCGACGTAGGCGACCTGCCATCCGGCCGGGATGCCCGCCTTGGCCGCCAACTCGGGCGTCATCGTGATCGGGCCGCGCAGCCATACGTTGTCGCTGACCTTCAGGCCGTTGCCGTACGGCCTGGCCCCCGGACCGTGCAGCCGTACGGTGTTCAGCATCGCCTCGGCGTCGGGGACGTAGGGAAGGAGAAGCGTCGGTCCCTTGCGAAGCCGCCGGACCAGGAAGAAATTAGAAAACAGTCCCATGCGGCCCAGTCTCGACCGCACGACTTGGGGGCGGCTTGTACGCGACCTGAGCGGCTCGCACGTGAAGACCCCGAGGAACTCCGAAGCCTCACAGCTCCGAAGCCCCCCGCAGCTCGAAGCCCCGCAGCTCGCGACGAGGAAAGCCGCCGTCTCCAAGGCGCTCGACCGGCCGTCTCCAAGGCGCTCGACCGGCCGTCTCCAAGGCGCTCGACCGGCCGTCTCGAAGGCGTCCGTCCGGCCGTCTCGAAGGCGTCATAGGAAGCAGCGCCTACGGCCTGGCCCCGCGAACCTCGATCGAGGCGAGCAGGTCGGCGCTGGCCCGCGTGATCGCCTCGACGGCCTGCTCGAAAGCGGCCGCGTTGTGGGCGGCGGGAGCGCGGAACCCCGAGATCTTCCTGACGTACTGCAGCGCGGCGGCCCGGATGTCGTCGTCGGTCACCTCGTCGGCGAACGGGGGGCGCAGGGTCTTGATGCTTCGGCACATGTCCCCATCCTCCTCGGTCGCGGGTCGGGTGCGCGGGTCAGGCGCCGAACACGGACGCCCCGAAGTCGTCCGCGACCGCGCGCAGGGACGCGGCGAGCTCCTCACGGTCGTGCGCGTCGATTCGCTCAGCCGGGCCGGACACCGACATCGCCGCCAGCACCCGGCCGCCGACGCGGACCGGCACAGCCAAGCAGTGCACGCCGTTCTCCTCCTCGCCCAGGTCCAGGGCGTAACCCCGGTCGCGGACCCGGCCGATCTCGGCCAGCAGGTCGTCCGTCGTGGTGATCGTCCGGTCGGTACGGCGCGGCAGGCCGGTCCGGTCGAGTATGGCCGCCGCATCCGGACGGTCGGCGAGCAGCACCTTGCCCACGGCCGTGCTGTGCGGGAGCACTCGCCGCCCCACCTCGGCGAACATCCGCAACCTGCGCGGCGACGGCACCTGGGCGACGTACACCACGAAGTCGCCCTCCAGCACCGCCATGTTCGCGGTCTCGCCCGACAACTCGACCATCTTGGCGAGGTAGGGCTCCGCCCACGTGCCCACCATCCGCTCGGCCGCTCCACCGATGCGTACCAAGGCACCGCCCAGGGCGTACCTGCGGTCGCTCTCCTGCCGGACGTAACCGCGCGCGAGCAGCGTTTGGAGCAGCCGGTGGATCGTGCCGTACGGCAGGCCCGTCCTGGCCGCGATCTCCGACAACCCGGCCTCGCCGCCATGATCGGCCAGTGCCTCCAGCACGTCGAGCGCCCGATCGACGCTCTGCACGCTCATGCCGTCTCCTCGCCTGGCGGCTCGGAGTCGGGTCGTGTCGAAGACGCGCAATGAGCACCCGCGCGAAACGCGCTGTGCCTATTGATTCGCTCGCTTCGCTCGTTCATGCCGTCTCCTCGCCTGGCGGCTCGGAGTCGGGTCGTGTCGAAGACGCGCAATGAGCACCCGCGCGAAACGCGCTGTGCCTATTGATTCGCTCGCTTCGCTCGTTCATGCCGTCTCCTCGCCTGGCGGCTCGGAGTCGGGTCGTGTCGAAGACGCGCAATGAGCACCCGCGCGAAACGCGCTGTGCCTATTGATTCGCTCGCTTCGCTCGTTCATGCCGTCTCCTCGCCTGGCGGTTCGGAGTCGGGTCGTGTCGAGGACGCGCAATGAGCACCCGCGCGATCAGCGATTCGCTCGATCATGCGCGTCCCAGCGCGCGGGCGCCGAGCCCGCGCAGGCTGGCATCGAGCACCTCGGCGGTGTGCGCCACCCTCATCTCGCCCTTCCCCGACCTCCGTACGGCGGCCGCGATCTGCATGGAACAGCCGGGGTTCGCGGACACCAGCACCTCGGCGCCGGTCGCCATGACGTGCCCGGCCTTGCGGTCGCCCAGCTCGCGGGCGGGCCCCGGCTGGAACAGGTTATAGGTCCCCGCCGACCCGCAGCAGATGGCGGACTCCGAGATCTCCCGGAGCTCCAGGCCGGGGATCCCACGCAGCAGCTCCCTCGGCTGGGACCGCACTCCCTGAGCGTGGGCCAGATGGCACGCGTCGTGGTAGGCCACGGAAACCGGCAACGGATGGCGCCGCGCGACCGGGCCCAGCTCGACCAGGTACTCGGCGAGGTCGCGCACGCGCAGCGCCTCGGCCCGCTCCGCCCATTCCGGCTCGTCCCTGAGCACCTCGGCGTACTCCTTCATGCTCGACCCGCAGCCGGCGACGTTCACCACGACCGTGTCGACCCCGGCCCGCTCGAACATCGCGATCGTGCGCTTGGCGAACCGGCGGGCGTCCCGGCCCGAATGCAGGGACAGCGCCCCGCAGCATCCCTGGCGCGGCGGGATCACCACGTCGCAGCCCTCCATCGCGAGCACGCGCGCCGTCGCCGCGTTGACCCGGGGGAAGAACTGGCTCTGCACGCATCCCGTGAGCATCCCCACGGTGGCTCTGCGCCGGCCCAGGGCGTGCACGCGCGGCGGCAGCCGTATCGGCCGGGCGGGTGGGGGAACGAGCTCGGCCATGGCGCCGAGGGACGGGTGGACCCGGTCGAGGAACGGCCGCATCCGCGTCGCCAGGCGCATCGGCAGGCGCATCGCCCGCAGCCTCCGCCGGTAGGGGAACAGCGCGAAGACCAGCTCCCTGATCGCGCGGTCCTCGGGAGCGCGTACGTGCTCCCGCTCCACTACGGCGCGGGTCTCCTCGATGAGCCGGTCGTACCGCACGCCCGACGGGCAGGCCGTCACGCAGGCCATGCAGCCGAGGCAGGCGTCGAAGTGGCCCGCCATCTCATCGGTGACCGGCGTCCCCTCGACATGCTGCGCCATGAGATGGATCCGGCCGCGGGGCGAGTCCATCTCCTCTCCCCACAGGAGGTACGTCGGACAGGTGGGCAGGCAGAACCCGCAGTGCACGCAATCCTTGATCAGCTCGGGGTCCACATCAGATCCCTCCCACGAATCGGCCGGGAGACATCCGGCGTTCAGGGTCGAAACGGTCCTTGACCCGGCGCATGAGCGTGAGCCCTCCGACGTGCCCCCACCGGTCCACCCGCCGCGCGACCTCCTCGGGCGCGGCGAGCACGACGACCCGTCCCGCGTCCTCGCATTCGGCGCGGAGCGCGCCGACGAACGCCGCGGCCGCGGCCGGCTCGGTCCCCGGCGGGAGGGCGACATGGAGCACCCCCGAGGCCAGGGACCCGCGTACGGCCGGGCGCGTGCCCGTCGTCGCGGCGGTGGAGAAGGGGCCGACGAACGTTCCGGGAAGCCGGGAGGCCACGTTCCTGAACTCCAGCAGGACGCCCTCGTCGCCCGCCCGGTCAGCGAGACCAGGGAGACCAGGGAGACCAGGGAGACCGGGAAGCCGTCCCCACCATTCCGGGGGCTCGTCCGCCACCTGCGCCTTCTCTCCCATCATGTCCCGTACGGCCCGCGCGCGCTCGGCGGCGGCCGCCCCCTCGACCAGGACCGCGATCACGCAGGGGCCGTTCACGTCCGGCCAGTCGACCTCGATCGCGCTCGGCTCCGCCTGGGACTCGGCGACGGCCGGGACGATCGCGCGGATCTCGTCGGCCACGTCGACGGACGCGGTGTCGAAGGTGACGCCCTTCTCGTCCTCCCACGTGCCCTGCGTCTCCGTCACGGGCCGGTCGAAGGTGGCGGTCACCCACGCCCGTGCCGTGGGGAGGGGATGGAGCCGGAACGTGGCGTCGGCGATCACTCCGAGCGTGCCGTACGAGCCGGTGAACAGCTTGCCCAGGTCGTAGCCCGCGACGTTCTTGACGACCTTGCCGCCCGCCTTGGCGATCGTGCCGTCCGCGAGGACGACGGTGATCCCGATGATCAGATCGCGCGCGGTGCCGTACCGGAACCTGCGGGGACCGGCGATCCCGGTGGCGAGCAGGCCGCCGACCGTGCCGCCCTCAAGCGGGACGTCGATGGCGAGTTCCTGCCCCTTCGCGGCGAGCGCCCGTGCCAGCGCGTCCAGCGGCACCCCGGCCTGGACGCGCACCACCAGGTCGCCCGCCTCGTGCTCCAGGATCTCGTTCAGGCAGCAGGTGTCGATCAGCACGTCGCACCGCTCCGGGGGGTGGCCCCAGTGCAGCTTCGTCCCGGCGCCGGCCGCGACGACGGCGAGGCCGTGCGCGGACGTCACCCGCATGAGGGCGGCGATCTCCTCGGCGGTCTCGGGCAGGGCGACCCATCGCGGCCGGACCCCCGCGACCGAGTCGTCCGGGTCCGCGGGCCGGATCGCCACGCCCGTGTCGGTGAGCGCTGCCGTGAGCGTCTCTTTCGCGCCGGCGTCGTCGTTCATCAGAACTGCTCCGCCCGGCCGGACTCGACCAGGGGGTGGACGCCCTTGCGCACGCCCGGTACCTCGCCGCACAACCTCGGTGTCGGGAAGACCTTGCCCGGGTTGGACAGGCCGCGCGGATCGAAGGCGCAGCGGACGAGTTGCATCGTGTCCAGGTCCTCCTCTGTGAACATCTTCGGCATATATCGGGATTTATCGACGCCCACGCCGTGCTCGCCGGTGATCGATCCGCCGTGCTCGATGCACAGGTCGAGGATCCGCCCGCTGACCGCCTCGGCGCGCTCGCCCTGACCGGGGACCGCGTCGTCGAACAGGACCAGCGGGTGCAGGTTGCCGTCCCCCGCGTGGAAGACGTTGGCCACGCGGATGCCGTACTCCTCCTGGAGGCGGTCGATCCCGGCCAGCACCTCCGGCAGCGCCGTGCGGGGGACCACGCCGTCCTGCACGATGTACGCCGGGCTGATCCGGCCCACGGCCGCGAAGGCGGACTTGCGCCCCTTCCAGATGGCGGCCCGCTCCTCGGCGGACGCCGCGACCCTGATCTCGAACGCGCCGCTCTCCCGGCAGATCCGCTCCACCTCGGCGAACTGGTGCGCCACCTCGGCGTGCGGCCCGTCCAGCTCCACGATGAGTACGGCTCCCGCGCCCTGGGGGTATGCGCAGTTGACGGCGGCCTCGGCCGCCTCGACGGCCAGCGCGTCCATCATCTCGATGGCCGCCGGGACGATGCCCGCCGCGATGATCGCGGATACGGCCTGGCCGCCGGTCTCGATGCCCGTGAACGCCGCGAGCAGGGTGGTGACCGCCTCCGGCGTCCGCGAGAGCCGTACGGTGATCTTGGTGGCGATGCCGAGGGTGCCCTCCGAGCCGATGAACGCGCCCAGCAGGTCGTAGCCGGGGTCATCGGCCGACAGCTCCACGATCTCCCCGTCGGGAGTGACGATCTCCAGTCCGAGGATGTGGTTGACCGTGAACCCGTACTTCAGGCAGTGGGCGCCGCCCGAGTTCTCCGCGACGTTGCCGCCTATCGAGCAGACCTGCTGGCTGGAGGGGTCGGGCGCGTAGTAGTACCCCTGGTCGCGGACCGCCTCGGTGATCGCCAGGTTGGTGACTCCCGGCTCGACCACCGCGCGCCGGTTCGGCAGGTCGATCTCCAGGATGCGCCGCATCCGGGACGTGACGATCAGGACGCCGTCGGTCCTGGGGAGCGCGCCGCCGGACAGGCCGGTCCCCGAGCCCCGTGCCACGAACGGCACGCCGTACTCATCGCACAGCCGGACCACGGCCGCGATCTGCTCGGCGGTGTCGGGAAGGACGACGATCCCCGGCGTCGCCCGGTGGTAGGTCAGCCCGTCGCAGTCGTACGTCCGCAGCCGCACGGGGTCGGTGATCACCGCGTCGGCCGGCAGCAGTTCCCCGAACAGACCAGCCAATCGGGTAAGAACCGCATCAGTCATAAGTCCATCCCATCACCGCGAAAGCGGACATCGCTAGGGAGTGTCTGACAAATGCTGCCCGGTGCGAGCGCGGATCCAGATGGATGCCTCGCGAGGCAAAGGAGGAGGTCGGAGCCGGAGCCTCCGGCCGACGACGACAACGAAGCGAGGTGCCATCTGGGCCGTGCGCAGCAGGGCTTGATTTGTCAGACACGACCTAACGTCGACGGTCCCGAACATTCACGTGCGGCCGGGGGCCGGTCCCTCGGCGCGGGGACCGGCTCCGGATCACGACCCGTTCGGGTCACGGCGTTCAGGCCCACGGCGGGTCCACCACAGGCCCACGGCACTCCGGCCCACGGCACTCGGGTCCACGGCACTCAGGCCCACGGTCCGGGTCAGGGCATGCGGGCGTACGCGGGGAGGGTGAGGAACTCGGCGAAGTCGTCGTCGAGGGCGACCTCCTTGAACAGGGCGGTGGCCTCGGCGTACAGCTTGTCGTCGTATCCGGGCTCGGCCGCGATCTTGTCCAGTTCCTCGCCGATGATCCGCTCGACGAGTTCGCGGGTCACGAGCGTGCCCGTGTCGGCGAGCTCGATGTCGTTGTGGATCCACTGCCAGATCTGGGAGCGGGAGATCTCGGCGGTCGCCGCGTCCTCCATCAGGTTGTGGATCGCGACCGCGCCGAGCCCGCCCATCCAGGCCGCGAGGTACCGCAGGGCGACGTCCACGTTGTTCCGCAGACCCGCCTCGGTGATCTCTCCGGGGGTCTTGGAGACCGACAGCAGGTCCTCGGCGGTGACCCGGACGTCCTCGCGCAGCCGGTCGAGCTGGTTGGGGCGGTCGCCGAGCACGCCGTCGAAGACCTCGCGGCAGATCGGCACCAGGTCGGGGTGGGCGACCCAGGACCCGTCGAAGCCGTCACCGGACTCGCGGGTCTTGTCGGCGCGCACCTTCTCCAGCGCCACCTTGTTGACCTCGGGGTCGCGGCGCGAGGGGATGAACGCGGCCATGCCGCCGATGGCGTGCGCCCCGCGCTTGTGGCAGGTGCGGACGAGCAGCTCGGTGTAGGCGCGCATGAACGGCGCGGTCATCGTGACGGCGTTGCGCTCGGGGAGCAGGAACTCCCGGCCCCGGGTGCGGAACTTCTTGATGACGCTGAACAGGTAGTCCCACCGGCCCGCGTTCAGGCCCGCGGAGTGCTCGCGCAGCTCGTAGAGGATCTCCTCCATCTCGAACGCGGCCGGGTAGGTCTCGATCAGCACGGTGGCCCGGATCGTCCCGCGCGGGATGCCCCGGAGCTCCTGGGCCCGGACGAACACGTCGTTCCAGAGCCTGGCCTCCAGATGCGACTCCATCTTGGGCAGGTAGAAGTACGGCCCCCGTCCCTTGGCGATCTGCCGCTCGGCGCAGTGGAAGAAGTAGAGGCCGAAGTCAAGCAGCGAGGCCGACATCTCCTCTCCGTCCACCACGACGTGCTTATCGGGCAGGTGCCAGCCGCGCGGACGGACCACGACGGTGGCGAGCTCCTCGTCCGGTCGCAGCGCGTACGTCTTGCCGCCGGTGGCGAAGTCGATGGTGCGGTCGAGGGCGGCCCGGAGGTTGAGCTGCCCGCTGACGGTGTTCTCCCAGGTCGGGGAGTTGGCGTCCTCGAAGTCGGCGAGCCACACCTTGGCCCCCGAGTTCAGCGCGTTGATCGTCATCTTCCGGTCGACCGGCCCGGTGATCTCCACCCGGCGGTCCTCCAGACCGGGGGCCGGAGGCGCGACCCGCCAGTCGGACTCGCGGACGTCCCTGGTCTCGGGGAGGAAGTCGAGCGAGGCGCCGGCCGAGAGATCCGCCTGGCGTGCCTGGCGCGCGGCGAGTAGTTCCAGCCTGCGCGCGTTGAACTCCCGCTGCAGGGTAGCCACGAAGTCGAGGGCCTCGGGAGTGAGGATCTCGTCGAACCTGTCCAGCAGCGGACCCCTGATCTCAACGCCTGCCATCGGGCTTCCTTTCCACTATGCGGAAACAAAGTTCTGAATTGTGGAATTGACGGTACTCTGCGGCCGGGAGCATGGTCAATGTCGGGGGTGCCCTCAGGGGCGCGCAGGGGGATTCCCGGATGGGCGCGAGCCGTACGGCACAGCAAAATCGGGGGCATGAGAAGGAAGAACATCGCGGTACTCGGCATCGCGCTCGGTCTCGGCCTCACCCTCTCGGCCTGCGACCTGAGGATCGGTGCCTGGAAGGAGCGCGAGACCCTGAACTACGACGTGACCGACAAGGTCGCGGCGCTGGTCGTGCGGGCCGGAATCGGTGACGTGACGGTGAACGGTTCCGACGCGTCGGGCATCCAGGTCGCCGAGACGGTGGAGTGGACGGGGGACAAGCCCCACGACGGGCACAAGGTGAACGGCGACACCCTGACCCTTGCGTACGACTGCAACAACTGCGCGATCCACTACCGCGTCGACGTGCCGCGCGGGCTGGACGTGAAGGTCGAATCCGGCACGGGTGACATCACGATCCGCTCGCTGACCGGCCCGGTCCGGCTCACCACCGGCATCGGCGACGTGGACACGAGCGGGCTCGGCGGCAAGCAGGTGTCGGCGGAGACCGGTACGGGCGACGTGAAGCTGAAGTTCGCCTCCGCACCCGACAGGGTGGACGTGGAGACGGGTACGGGCGACGCCACGATGTGGATCCCCGCGGAGAGCTACAAGCTCACCGTGGACACCGGGCTGGGGGACAAGGAGATCGGCATCGTCTCGGACCCCTCCGCGTCACGGTCGATCACCATCACGACCGGCATCGGCGACATCAAGGTGCTCAAGCCCTGACCGCGTGCCCGTACGGGCGGGACAAGGCCGGTGATCTGGGGGTTCGTTCCGGCAGGTCCGGCCGTTTACGCGGCCGGACCCGAGCCGGAGGGTCGTCAGGCCAGGACCGGGTGGTTGCTGCGGAAGACGCCCTGGGGGTCACGGTCGCGCTTTACCTCCCGCAGCCTCGCCAGCACGTCGCCGGTGAACGCGGACGCCGCGCTCTCCTCGTGAGCCAGGAACGTGAACGGCTTGCGCCCGCTCGTGTACGGCGTCAACGCCCGCGCGATCGACGCCTGCCGGTCCCGGATGGCCCCCGCCGCGTCCGGGGTGACGAGCACGCCCAACATCCCGAGCAGGTACGGCTCCTCGATGTGGCCGCAGGCGCCGCCGTTCTCCGCCGGCCGGGCCAGCGCTCCCCCGAGGTGGCGTAGCTGCACGCAGGCCAGCGGAGCGACCGTGCCCGGACCCGACGACGCCAGCAGCGCCGCGGCCGCGGCGTCGTCGAGCGCGGTCAGCAGTTCGCCCCGGAACAGGGAGGGCGTCGGCGTCGTCGGCTCGGCGCAGATGTCGGCGAGGTTCGCGACCTCCATCCGGCCCCGGGTGTCGAAGATCGCGCCGGGGACGGCGTCGAACTCGCGAAGCAGATCCCGTCCCTCCTCGGGATCACCGAGGAAGGCCACGTCGATGGTCACCGCCGACAGACCGCGCAACGGCTCGGGCAGTTCCGGCAGCGGCGGGAACTGCAGCAGTTGGAACCACACGCTCAGCTCGTCAGGAGCCTTCGCGGTGACGGAGCGGAACGCCGAGAGCACCTCCTGCGCGCGCGCCGCCGGCCAGAGGATGCGCCCGCCGTACAGGCACGGAGCCGGGTGCAGGTCGATCTCCATGGCGGTCACCAGCGCGAAGTCGCCGCCCCCGCCGCGCAGCGCCCAGAACAGGTCGGGATCGGAGGCCGCCGTCACCCGGCCGCGGTCGCCGTGGGAGTCCACCACCTCGAAGGCGCGGACGCTGTCGGCGGCGAAGCCGTGTTCGCGGCCGAACCAGCTCAGGCCGCCGCCCAGGGTGAATCCGGTCGCGCTCACGACCGCGGTGCTGCCCGCCAGCCCGGTGAGTCCGTGCTTACCGGCCGCCGAAAGCACGTCGCCCCAGGTGGCGCCCGCCTCGACGCGCGCGGTCCGCCGGTCGAGGTCGACCTCCACGCTCCGTAGCTTCCCGGTCCTGAGCAGGATCGTGCCCTCGAAGCCCGCGGGAGCGTGGCCGTACGGCTGGGTGGCGACACCGACCCCGGCGAGCCGGGCGACGGCCACGACGGCTGCGGCGTCCGCGGCGTCCTCCGCCTCCACCACGGCGAGCACCTTCTGGTCGATCGCCGGGTCCCACGCGGCACGCGCGGAGTCGAAGCCCTCGTCACCTCTGACCAGGACCGAGCCGCGTACAGCGCGGCGCAGGTCGTGCCCCAGGCCGTTGATGTCATCCATGTCGTTCATGACCTCTCTCGTGGAGTTTCTTCCGCCGGGATCGAGAATGGGTCAGAGCGTTTGACGTCCTACTGTCTCCGGCTTACGGGTTCCGTAAGCCGCCTCCAAGTGGAGCGTTCCGATCTTTCCGATGAGGCTCTACGCTTGCGTGGCCGATTAGATGGGAAAGTCATGGGTTCGTTGTTCTTCCGGCTTTTCGGGCCCTTTGAGGTGATCTCCGGAGATGGCGAATCGCTGGATCTGGGGTCGCGGAAACAGCGGGCGGTCCTCGCCCTGCTCGCGCTCGAACCCGGGCGGATCGTCTCACTCGACCGGTTGATCGACGAGGTCTGGGCGGACGAGCCGCCATCGAGTGCCACGGGTGCGCTCCAGGCCTATATCTCGCACCTGCGCCGTGTCCTCGAACCGCACCGCGCGCCGCGCACGCCGCCCACCGTGCTGCTGACCCGCGAACCGGGCTACCTGCTGGCCCTGGCTCCGCGCCAGGTCGATCTGTCGTGCTTCACCTCCTGGGCGGAGGAGGGCCGCCGCGCCCTCGCCGAGCGGCGGTACGGCCCGGCACTCGAGGCGCTGGACCGGGCGCTCGGCATGTGGCGGGACGAGCCGCTGGCGGAGTTCGCGAGCCAGGAGTTCGCCAAGCCGGTGATCGCCCGGCTCACCGAGCTGCGGGCCCTGGCCGCGGAGGACAGGTTCGAGGCCAGGCTCGCCCTGGGGGACAGCGGGTCGTGCGTCGCCGACCTCGAACGCATGGTGGAGGCCCATCCGTACCGGGAACGATCGTGGGGGCTCCTCGTGCTGGCCCTCTACCGCGCGGGACGGCAGGCGGACGCCCTGGCGGCGCTTCGCCGGGTCCGCGCCCTGCTCGCCCGTGAGCTGGGAGTCGACCCCGGGCCGGATCTGCGGCGGCTCGAACAGGCGGTGTTCGACCAGTCCGCGCTTCTGGAGGCACCGAAGGAGCAGACCAGGATCGTGGCCGCCGAGCCGAAGCCGTACGAGCCGAAGCCGTACGAGCCGAAGTCCGAACCCCTCATCGCGCGGGCGAGCCAGCTGGGCCGCATCGCCGACAGACTCGGCCACGTACGGCGCGGTCGGGGCGGGGTCATGCTGCTGACCGGAGAGGCGGGGATCGGCAAGACGCGCCTCGCCCAGATCGCCGCAGAAGAGGCCGAGGCGCGGGGGATATCCGTCGTCTGGGGGCGTTGCGTGGAGGGACACGGGACGCTGCCGTTCTGGCCGTGGCTCCAGGCGCTACGCGCGCTGGGTGAGCGGGGCGCGCAGGCCGTCCGGCTCCTCGCGGGAGAGGGGGCGGACGGTTCCGCCGACCCGGGCGCGGCCCTCCTCGAACTGTACGAGCGGGCGCTCTCGGCGCTGACCGCCGCGGACGGACCCACCCTCGTCGTGCTCGACGACCTGCACGCGGCGGACGCGTCTTCACTGCGGTTGCTCGGCCACATGGCGAACAGCCTGAGCCGAGCGTCGGTACTCGTCCTGGCCACTTTGCGGCCCGAGCCCGGCCTGGACCCGGAACAGCTGAGCGAGACTCTCGCGGCGCTGGCCCGTGAGCCGGGGACCGAGCGCATGTCGCTTCCCCCGTTCACGCAGGAGGACGTCCAGGCGTTCCTGGAAAGGCGGGACCTGACCGACCCCGCGTTCGCGCGGGTCCTCTTCCGGCGCACCAGCGGCAACCCGTTCTACCTGGGGGAGCTGCTCCGGCTCCTGGGCAGTGAGCATCGGCTCGACACGGCGTCGCTCGGGGTGCCGGAAAGCGTACGCGAGGTGATCGGCCGGAGGGTCGCCAGGCTGCCGGACAAGACACGGGAGTTACTTCGGTCCGCCGCCGTCCTCGGCCGCGACGTCGGCCTCGACGTGCTGGAGGTGTTCACCGGAGTCCCCGCCGAGGAAGTGATGTCGCGGCTCGAACCTGCCGTGGCCACCGGGCTGCTGGTCGAGACCCGTGACGGAATCGACTACCGCTTCTCGCACGCGCTGGTCGGCGACGCCCTCTATGCCGGGCTGGGTCACCTGGAGAAGGCCCGCCTTCACCTGCGGGCCGGTGAGGCGCTCGAGTCGCTGCCGGGTGGGGGCGGTGCGGCGCGCCTGCCGATCCTCGCCCACCACTTCGCCCTGGCCGCGCGGATCGGCGGAGCCGACAGGGCGGTGGACTACGCCGCCAGGGCCGCGCGACAGGCCACCGCGCAGCGCGCCTACGTCGAGGCGGTCGAGCTCTGGGAGAAGGCGCTGCTGGCGCTCGGGCAGGGTGACCCGGGCAGCAAGTGCCGCCTGCTCGTCGAACTGGCCCGCGCGCGACGGGACATCGGCGACACCGTGCGCGCCCGCTCCGCCATCGAGGAGGCCATCGAGCTGGCGGCGGGTCAGGGTGACCGGGTGACGCTGGTGGAGGCCGTGACCGTGTTCGGCACGCTCAGCGTCTGGAACTGGCGGCCGTACGGCATGGTCGACGACCGGGCGATCGCCCTGCTCGAAGACCTCCTGGCGGGCCCGCTGGACGACGCCCACCGGGCCGCGCTGCTCGGCACGCTCGGCATCGAGCTGAACTACGGGCCACGACGGGCCGAGGGCGAGGCGATGGCGGCGGAGGCTGTGGAGATCGCCCGGAGGGTGGGGAACCCGGCGTTGCTCCTCCAGGTGCTCAACAACTACCTGATCGCGGCCTGGGTGCCGGAGCGTGAGCACGAGCGGCGCCGGGCCGTCGAGGAGATGCTCGCGGTGCCCCGCCTCCCGGCCGCCGCCGAGCTCGTGGCCAGGGTGCACCGGCTGCACTGCCTGTTCAGGATGGGAGACCTGGACGAGTGGGACCGGGACCTGGCGCGCGCCGAACGCCTGCTGCGGGAGGTCAGGAGTTCCGAGCTGACCGCGATGGTGAGAGTGGCGCAGGCCGCTCGGCTGACCCTGGAGGGCCGGTGGAGCGAGGCCGAGCGCATGACGGACGAACTGGACAAGATCTTCGGCGACAGCACCATGTGGGGGCTGAGCTACGTACGGCTGTCGATTCTCTACACCTGCCGCCGGGGGCAGGGCAGGGTCGCCGAGATCGTGGATGAGCTGGTCGCCGGTGCGGCGGAGCCGTACATGCAGCCGCTGCGCCCGATGGCCGTGCTCGCGGCCCTCGACGTGGGGGACCGGACGCTGGCCAGGAGCCTGATCACGCGATGGGGTACCCCGGTCCCCGAGGACTGGTCCGGAGAGTTCGCCGCCGTCATCTGGTCGTACGTGACGGCCGAGCTCGGCGTCCCCGACCCGGCGTCGCTGTACGGGCTGCTGCTGCCGTACGCGGACCGGCTGGCGGTGAACGGCAGCGGAACCGCGGGGTGGGGGTCGATCCATCAGGCGCTGGCCAGGCTGGCGGTGGCGACGGGCGACCGGGACTCGGCCCTGCGCCACGCCCACCTGGCAGCGGAGGTCCACGACCGGCTGGGACTGGAGCACTGGTCGAGCGAGAGCCGGCGACTCCTCGCTGACCTGGGCGGACAACCTGACCTGGGCGGATAAGGGGGTGCATGACCGGCGGCGGGCGTGTCACCATCGTGGGGAAGACACCAGGGGTGTCTACGTGTTGGTCTAGTAGAGATGACATATATGCGCAACGAGCCCGAAGACCTCGCCGTCGGCGATTACGAACTTGAAGAGCGCCAAGCGCTCCGGCGCGTGGCGGGTCTGTCGACAGAGCTCGAAGACATCACCGAAGTCGAATACCGCCAGCTGCGGCTCGAGCGGGTCGTCCTGGTGGGCGTGTGGACCGGCGGCACCATCGTCGACGCGGAGAACTCGCTCCAGGAGCTGAAGCTTCTCGCCGAGACCGCCGGATCCGATGTTCTCGAGGGGCTGATCCAGCGGCGCGACCGGCCGGACCCCGCGACCTACATCGGCTCGGGCAAGGCGGTCGAGCTGCGCGACATCGTGGCGGCGTCCGGCGCCGACACCGTGATCTGCGACGGCGAGCTCACCCCCGGCCAGCTGCGGCAGCTGGAGGAGATCGTCAAGGTCAAGGTCATCGACCGGACCGCCCTGATTCTGGACATCTTCGCCCAGCACGCCAAGAGCCGCGAGGGCAAGGCCCAGGTCGAGCTCGCCCAGCTCCAATACCTTCTGCCCCGCCTGCGAGGCTGGGGTGGCAACCTGTCCCGTCAGGTCGGTGGTCGCGCCGCGGGCGGCGTCGGCATCGGCGGCCGCGGCCCCGGTGAGACCAAGATCGAGCTGGACAGGCGGCGGATCCGCGAGCGGATGGCCAAGCTGCGCAGGCAGATCAAGGAGATGTCGACCGCGCGGGAGACCAAGCGCTCCCGGCGGAGCAGCCGCCAGGTCCCGGCCGTGGCGATCGCGGGTTACACCAACGCCGGCAAGTCGTCGCTGCTCAACCGGCTCACCGGCGCCGGCGTCCTGGTCGAGGACGCACTGTTCGCGACCCTGGACCCGACGGTGCGCAAGGCGCGCACGCCCGAGGGCCGGTTGTTCACGCTGGCCGACACGGTCGGATTCGTCCGGCATCTGCCGCACCAGCTGGTCGAGGCGTTCCGCTCGACGCTGGAGGAGGTCGCGGAGGCCGACCTGATCCTGCATGTGGTGGACGGCTCGCATCCCGACCCCGAGTCCCAGCTCGCCGCGGTCCGCGAGGTCCTGTCCGAGATCGACGGCGCCTTGGACGTGCCCGAGGTCGTGGTCGTCAACAAGGCCGACGCGGCGGATCCCGTCGTGCTCGCCCGGCTGACCATGAAGGAACGGCACAGCGTCGTCGTCTCCGCCCGGACCGGCTCCGGCATGCGCGACCTCATGGCGCTGATCGAGCGTGAACTGCCGCGGCTCGACCACGAAGTGCGCGTGCTGGTGCCGTACGAGCGGGGCGACCTGGTCGCGCGGGCGCACGAGGAGGGCGAGGTTCTCTCCCTGGAGCACACCGGCGAGGGCACCATCCTGCACGCTCGCGTCCTCGGCGACCTGTACGCCGAGCTCGACCGGGTGGCCAAGCCGGTCGAGACGGTCTGATCTCGGCACCGGCCCCTTATCGCGGGCGTCGGCGCCCGCACCAACGGCCCCTTATCGCGGGTGTCGGCGCCCGCACCAACGGCCCCTTATCGCGGGTGTCGCTGCCCGCACCAACGGCCTCTTATCGCGTGCGTGGCTGCCCGCACCAACGGCCTCTTATCGCGTGCGTGGCTGCCCGCACCAACGGGCCCTCATCGCAGTCGTCGCTCCCCGCACCCATCCTCGGGATGAATGCGGGGAGTGACCGTTTCCGGGACCGCTATCGTTGTCCGCTGCCGCCACAGGATGCACTCCAGTCACAGTCTCGACATTTCGTGACTTATTGGATATTTGGCGCAAAAGCAGGACTTAAAGGGCGAAAAACCGAAATGCTAGCCCATTCCCGTTGACCTTGCTATCATTTGGCAAGCCTTACGAGAGATACTGCGCGGGTAACATGGTGACACCGTTAAGTGCTGTTACGCGTGGGGGACCAGCGTGATCGCCGTCTCTGAGCTGCTGAGACGGGGCCGGATGTGACGGGGATACGGCGTGGCCATCCCGAGGCCACAGAGGCGAACCGGCGTTCTTCTCAATACCCCTGTACAGCAAGCCGACCTGTGAAATAACGTAACTGGACTGAAATCGCCTGGGATTTCGATCCTGGCGGTAGGGTCCATCGCACGCAGTGCGCGATGAGGCAGGAGACCCCCGATGACCTCCGGACACCGAGTGGACCCGGCGGGCGGATCGCCCGCGAGCGGTGACTGCTCGCTGTCCCCGGCCTCAAAGCAGGTGGTCGGATGACCGTTCGCCTCCTGACCAACATCGGCCGGCTCTGGACCGGCCATGATGTGTGCAGCAACGCCGCCATCCTGGTGCACGGCGACCGCATCGCCTGGGTGGGCCGTGCCGCGGACCTCCCGCAGAGCGTCCCCGGCGTCGTCGACGACATCGTCGACGTCGACCACGTCGAGAACCTCGGCGGCGCGCTCGTCACCCCGGGACTGATCGACGCGCACACCCATCCCGTCTACGCCGGGAACCGGTACGCCGAGATGGCGATGCGGTCCGGCGGCTCGACGCCCTCCGCTATCACGGCGGCGGGCGGCGGCATCCTCTCGACGATCACCGTCACGCGCGGCACCGACCCCTGGACGCTCTGCAACGGCGTCCGCGAGCGGCTGCGCGAATGGCTCCTGGGCGGCACCACCACCGTCGAGGCCAAGACGGGATACCACCTCACCCGCGACGGCGAGCTGGCCGACGTGCGGCTGCTCCGCGAGCTCGAGAAAGAGCCGATGATGCCGCGGGTGCACGTCACGTTCCTGGCCGCCCACGTCGTCCCGCCGGAATACTTCGGCCGCCAGCGGGACTACGTCGAGGCGGCCGCCGCATGGTGCGCCGACGCGGCGGCGGCAGGGGCCGACAGCGTCGACGTCTACTGCGACGAGGGGCACTTCGGCACCGACGAGGCCCGCTGGGTCCTCGCCTCCGGTCGCAACGTCGGGCTCATGCCCCGCATCCACGCCGGCTCGTACAGCAGACGCGGCGCGGTCCAGCTCGCGGCTGAGATGGGCTGCGCCTCGGCCGACATCCTGCATCACACCGCGGACGAGGACATCGCGCTGATGGCGCGGTACGGCGTGCCCGCCGTGGTGTGCCCCGGCACCGCACTCCAGCACGGCCAGCTCCCCGCGGTGCGGCGGATGCTCGCCCAGGGCGTCCCGATCGCGCTCGGCAGCGACCACAACCCCGGCCACTGCGGCATCACCTCGATGTCGCTCGTGATCAGCCTCGCGGTGGCCGCGTTCGGGATGAGCGTGGGCGACGCGTTGCGTGCCGCGACGCTCGGCGGAGCGCAGGTCCTTGGCGCACCGGATCGCGGGGTCCTCGCGCCGGGGCGGCTCGCCGACATCGTCCAGTGGGACGCCGACCACGAGGGCGCCTTCGCCTGGTCGTTCGGACTCAAGCCGCGCAGGGTGTGGCGCGGCGGCACTCCCGTCCAGTGACCCGGGGCCCTCGCCCGCCGTTCCCGCTCTGAGCCGCGTCGACGTGCGGCGGAGTGGCCGCGGTGTGCTCGGGCCCGCGTGCCACGGTGGGCACCGGCCAATCGGGCGCCGTCCGTTCCTCCAGGCGATTCCTGGAGACCTTCGCCTTCGGGGCAGGGGCAGGGGCAGGGGC